>NZ_JBSGBY010000408.1:0-7790 GCF_053601505.1 Nocardia sp. NPDC004722 | reverse complement strand
GTGTCGGATTGCTGTACCGCTCCGGCTATTTCCGGCAGTCGCTGACCGCCGACGGCTGGCAGGCCGAGCACTATGCCGACGGTGACACGGTGCGGGTCGGCGAGCTGGAGCTGACGGCCATCCACCTCAGCGGCCACACGCCGGGTTCGGTCGCGCTCGCGTTCACCGACGGCGCGGGCCGCACCCATCTGTTCACCGGTGACTCGCTGTTCCCGGGCGGAGTGGGCCGCACCCAGTCGCCCGAGCAGTTCACCTCGCTACTCGACGATGTCGAGACCAAACTCTTCGACCGCTACCCGGATGACACCGCGGTGTACCCGGGACACGGTGACGACACCAGCCTCGGTATCGAGCGCCCGCAGTTGCCCGAGTGGCGGCGACGCGGTTGGTAAAACTCCGGAACCGACCTCCAGAGCCGGATTGGCTGGTTCACGACATGGCCGACGACCCCACCCCCGCGAGCGGGTGCGTCGGCGGTGCCTTGCGCTGGACCCGGCGGCTGTTGCTCGGCACGCTCGTCATCGGCCTGCTGGTGGTGGGCGGCACCGCCGTGCGGGTGTGGCAGGTGGCTCGTATCGACGACTACAGCCAGGCCGACGCCATCGTCGTGCTGGGCGCGGCGCAGTACGACGGCACCCCGTCCACGGTGTTCCAGGCACGACTGGATCAGGCGTACAAGCTGTACCGCAAGCAGATCGCGCCGATGATCGTGACCGTCGGCGGAAAACAGGTCGGCGACAACTACACCGAGGCGGCGTCGGGCAAGATCTACCTCGAGGATCGGGGCGTGCCCGCGGATCGGATCCTGGCCGTCGAGACCGGTTCCGACACGCTGCAGAGCGTGGAGGCCGTCTCGAAAGCGCTGCTGGCGCGCGGCAAGACGTCGGTGGTGCTGGTCAGCGACCCCTGGCATTCACTGCGCACCCGTACCATGGCCCGCGACGCCGGGTTGAAGGCGTGGACCGCGCCCACCCGCACCGGGCCGGCGGTGTACACGCGGGAATCGCAGGCGCACGGCATTTTCCGGGAGACCTTCGCGTTGCTGTGGTACCAGCTGACCCACTTCTCGGCGGACTTCAAATACACGGCGGATCAGTGAGTCATGAACGCGCGCATCGACTATGACGGGGTGTACTCCGAGGCGGATCGGGAGCGCATGGTGCCCGAAACCGATCGGACCGCCGGATTGAGCTGGTCGCCGTGCCCGGCGCGGCGCAGCGAGTTCGCGCGGGATCGCGCCCGGGTGCTGCATTCCGCGGCGCTGCGCCGGCTCGCGGACAAGACGCAGGTGATGGGTCCGCGCGACGGTGACACCCCGCGTACGCGGCTGTCGCATTCGCTCGAGGTCGCGCAGATCGGGCGCAGCATCGCCGACAGCCTGGGCTGCGATCCGGATCTGGTGGATCTGGCCGGGCTCGCGCACGACATCGGGCATCCGCCCTACGGGCACAACGGCGAGAAGGCGCTCGACCAATTCGCCGACCGGTACGGCGGTTTCGAGGGCAATGCGCAGAACCTGCGGATCCTGACCCGGCTCGAACCCAAGGTGATCGACGAGCAGGGCCATAGTTTCGGGCTCAACCCGACCCGGGCCGCTCTCGACGCCGTCATCAAATATCCCTGGGGCAGAACGGGTCCCGGCTCCAAGTTCGGCGCCTACGACGTGGACATGGATCGGCTGGACTGGGTGCGCAAGGGCGCGCCGGACCGTCGGCAATGCCTGGAATCGCAGATCATGGACTGGTCCGACGATGTCGCGTACTCGGTGCACGATGTCGAGGACGGCGTGATCGCGGGCCGCATCGATCTGCGGGCGCTGGCCGACCCGGTGGAGCAGCGGGCGCTGGCGGAACTCGGTGCGCGCCAGCATCCTTCGCTGACCGCCGACGAACTGGTGGCCGCCGCGCAACGCCTGTCCGAGATGCCGGTGGTCACCGCGGCGACCGAGTTCGACGGCTCGCTGCGCGCGTCGGTCGCCCTGAAGCGGCTGACCAGCGATCTGGTGGGCCGCTTCGCCACCGCCGCCGTCGAGGCCACCCGCGCCGCCTGGGGCGGCCGCCAATTGTCGCGCTACGGCGCCGATCTGGAAGTGCCGCGGATCGTGGCGGCCGAGGTGGCGGTGCTCAAGACCATGGCGTTGCGCTACGTGCTGTCCGATCCCATCCACCAGGTGCGCCAGGCCGGGCAGCGGGAACGCATTCTGCTGGTCGCCAATCGGTTGCTGGAGGCGGCGCCGCGCGGTCTGGACCGGCTGTTGCTGCCGTGGTGGGACGAGGCCGCCGACGACTCCGCGCGGGTGCGGGTGATCGTCGACCAGATCGCCTCCTACACCGAGAGCCGCCTGGAACGCATCGCCGCCGCGATACCCTGATTTCGGCGAATTCTGCGGCAGGGGGCGCGATGACAGGCGAGGTGGACGGCATTGTCGACCTGGACAGATATCCGCTGGATCGGCGATCGGTCACGGGCCTGCGCGAGGTGATCGAACGGGCCCAGGCGGACTTCCTGGTCAGCGGCGTCACGGTGCTGCCCGAGTTCCTGCGGCCCGCCGCGGTCACCGAGATGGCCGCGGATGTGCTCTCCGACGGGCTCGGCGACGCCATGCGATTCGAGTACACCGTGGCCTGCGACCGGATTCCGGACTCCTCGCCGCTGAAGGCGCTGTATCGCTGGGAACCATTGCGGGAGTTCGTCTCTCGGCTGGTGGGGGAGCAGGCGCATCGCTCGGCCGACGAGCTCGGTGCGATGACCGTGCAGATCCACGAGAGCGGGGACGTGCAGGACTGGCACTACGACATGTCCGACTACACGGTCATGCTGCACATCGTCGCGCCCGAACGCGGCGGGGCGCTCGAATACATTCCGCTGCCAGGGGCTTTCATCGAGCGTGGGGGCGGGCTGCCGATGCGGCACCGGCACATGGTGAAGATGCTGCCGACCGTGCCGGGGACGCTGGTGCTGCATGCCGGGCGGCGGTCGCGGCATCGGGTGACGCCGGTGCAGGGGGAGATTCCGCGGGTGAGTGTGCACATGGCGTTCAATTCGCAGCCGGGGCAGCGGTTGAACGCGCATGTGCGGCGGCATCTGTTCGGGCGCGAGGAGTGAGTTCGCGGCTCGGCGTGAGGTCAGTTCTGGTGCAGGGCCACGTACCGCGCGATGCATTCGGCCGGTGCGCCGTCCGCGATCAGGCTGCCCTCGTCGAAGACCAGCACCCGATCGAAGTCGGCGAGCAGATCCAGATCGTGTGAGATGACGATCAGCTGCTGCGGAAGGTCGTGCAGCAGACGGGAAATGCGGCGCTTGTTGCGCAGATCCAGCAGCGTGGTCGGCTCGTCGAAGACCACGTACTCCGGGCCCACCGACAGCACCGCCGCGATCGCCAGCAGCTGCTTCTGCCCGCCGCTGAGCAGATGCGCGGGGTGGTCGCGGAATTCGGCCAGGCCGTATTCGGCGAGGGTTTCGGAGACCCGGCCGGGAATCTCGGATTTGGCGACGCCGTGATGCTTGAGCCCGAAGGCCAGATCCTCCGCGACCGTCGGCATGACGATCTGCACATCCGGATCCTGGAAGACGAATCCGACCAGTTTGCGCACGGCCCGGCCCTGTTTGCGGGTGTCGAGGCCGTCGACCGTCACCGTGCCCGCCGTCGGCAGCTGCAGGCCGTTGAGCAGTCGCGCGAACGTGGACTTGCCCGAGCCGTTCGCGCCGATGACCGCGATCCGGCGCTCGCTCAGGGTGAGGTCGAGATCGCGCAGCACCTCGCGGTCGCCGAAGCGGTGCGAGACGCCCTTCAGCTCGATCACGCGTCGACCCGGATCATCGGATACGCCCGGCGGACCGCGACCGCGGCCATCGAGCCGATGATCGTCTTGACGATGTCGCCCGGAATGAACGCCACCGACGTGGTGAACGCCTTGGCCAGCGAGATGTGCGCGGCCGCGGCCATCCACGGAATCCCGATGGCGTACAGCACGATCGCGCCGCCCAGGAAGTTGATCGCCAGCGCGATGGGCAGGTTGTAGTGCCGCCACACGCGTTCGGTGAGCAGTCCGATCACCAGCGCGCCGATCGGGTAGGCGAGCACGAAACCACCGGTCGGCCCCATGATCACCGAGAGTCCGCCGCGCCCGCCCGGCAGCACCGGCAGGCCCGCGAACACCAGCACATCGAACAGCAGGATCGCCAGCGCACCGCGCTTCGCGCCCAGAATCGACCCGGCGAGGATGACGCCCAGAGTTTGCGAGGTGAAGGGCGCGAAGGCTCCGGGCAATTGGATCAACGGGAAGAATCCGAGAACCACCATGATTGCCGCGAACAGCGCGATCTGCGCCAAATCCCTACTACGCACCGAGCGATCCTAAATGGCTGGTGTTCAGCGCTTCAGTCCAGCCCGCGGGCATCGAGCGCCTCGCCGACGCCGTCGGCCATGCGGAGTGTGCGGATCAGTAGCGGGACCAGGAAGACCGTGCTGCGCTCGATGCCGCGCGCTTTCTGGGCTGCTCGCACGAGTTCGGCCTGCTCACGGATGACCGGGACGAACCGGATGGTCATGGCGACCAGGAGTCCGACTCGCTCGGGCCGGACGCCGAGCGGGGTGAGCGGTCGCAGCGCCCGTTCGATGGTGTCGATCATGGCCGAGGTGCGTGTGGTGAGCGTCACCAGATTCGCCAGCAGTACCAGCGTGAGCAGTCGTTCCCCGACCAGGATTGCGCTCTGCCAGCCGGTGAAGATCATCTGCGCGAGGACGATCAGCGCCAGGAACGGTGCGAGCCCGAGCAGTTGGCGTCCGGTGGTGCGCCACGGAATCCGGGCCAGCGCATACAAACCCAGCACGATCGCGAACGCCACCGCCAGCCACAAGATCGACGGCACGAAGAACAGCGTGGTCCCGGCGACCGCCAGGACCAGCAGCTTCGCCCCGGCGGGCACGGTATGCACCGGCGTCCGGGCGTCGTGGTACAGGCTGAGCACCCGTAGATCCTGGCATGCGCCGGAGAGGCCATTCGGTCCGGCGTCCAGGCGTGCGTCCCGGTCCAGAGTGTCGGTCCCTCGAGGCTAGACTCGTCGCCGTGGCAGGCCGTATTCCGGACCGCGATATCGCGGCGATTCGTGACCGTGTCCGGATCGAGGATGTCGTGGGTGAGTATGTGACCCTCAAACGAGCCGGTGCGGACTCCATGAAGGGGCTGTGTCCCTTCCATGACGAGAAGTCCCCGTCCTTCCATGTGCGGCCGAATCACGGTGTGTTCCACTGCTTCGGCTGCGGTGAGGGCGGCGACGCGTTCGCGTTCCTGCAGAAGCTCGAGCATGTCGGGTTCGTCGAGGCGGTCGAGCAGCTGGCCGATCGCATCGGCTACAAGATCAACTACGAGGGTGGCGGCACCTCGGTCCAGCGTGACCGCGGCACCCGCGCCCGCCTGGTCGCCGCCAATGCCGCCGCGCACGAGTTCTACGTGTCGCAGCTCGGCGATCCGGCGGCCGAGGCGGCCCGCAAATACCTGACCGACCGCAACTTCGATCACAATGCCGCCCGCCAGTTCGGTTGCGGCTACGCGCCCAGCGGCTGGGACACGCTCACAAAGCATCTGCTGCGCAAGGGTTTCGACTTCAAGGAGCTGGAGGCCGCGGGCCTGTCCAAGCAGGGCCAGCGCGGCCCCATGGACCGTTTCCACCGCCGCCTGCTGTGGCCCATCCGCAATCTCGGCGGCGAGGTCATCGGCTTCGGCGCGCGCCGGTTGTACGACGACGACACCATGACCGCCAAGTACATCAACACCTCGGAAACGTTGCTGTACAAGAAATCCCAGGTGCTCTTCGGCCTCGACCTGGCCAAGCGCGAGATCGCCAAGGGGCATCAGGCGGTCGTCGTCGAGGGCTACACCGACGTCATGGCCATGCACCTGGCCGGCGTGAAGACCGCGGTCGCCTCCTGCGGCACCGCCTTCGGCGACGAGCACCTCGCGATCCTGCGCCGCCTGCTCATGGACGACAACTTCTGGCGCGGCGAGATCATCTACACCTTCGACGGTGACGCGGCGGGCCAAGCCGCCGCCCTGAAGGCCTTCTCCGGCGACCAGAAACTGGCCGGGCAGACCTACATCGCCGTCGCCCCCGACGGCCTCGACCCGTGCGAGCTGCGCCAGCGCAACGGCGACGGCGCGGTCCGCGACCTGGTCGCCCGCCGAGTCCCGTTGTACGAGTTCGTCATCCGCGGCCTGCTCGCCGAACACAACCTGGACACCCCCGAAGGCCAGGTCGAAGCCCTGCGCCGCGGCGTCCCCGTGGTCGCCCAGATCAAGGACTTCGCCCTCCGCAAGGCGTACGCCACCAAACTCGCGGGCTGGGTCGGCTGGGACGACATCCAGCAGGTCGTCCGCCGTGTCGGCGACGAGGCCCGCAAGGGCGCCCGCGGCGGCACCGCCAAACCCGGTATCCCCGAACGCCAACCGCGCCAGGAGATCGCCGCCAGCCCCGCCGCCCGCCCCAACCCGAACGACCCCGTCCTCCTCTCGCAGCGCCAAACCCTCGCCGCCGCACTGCAATACCCCGCCTTCGCGGGCCCCGTCTTCGACTCCCTCGAATCGGAAACCTTCACCCACCCCGCCTACGTCGCCATCCGCGCCGCCATCGTCGAAGCCGGCGGCACCGCCAGCGGCCTCACCGGCGCGGAATGGGTAGCCGGCGTCGCCGACAACACCGACGACCTCACCCTGCGCGCCCTGGTCTCGGAGTTGTCCGCCGAACCGCTACCGGTGAAATCCGCCGACGACATCCCCCGCTTCATCACCGGCGTCCTGGCCCGCACCCAAGAATCCTGGGTAGGCCGCCAGGTAGCCGAACTGAAGTCCAAACTCCAACGCATCTCCTCCACCGAACAACCCGAGGCCTACATGGCGTTGTTCGGCGACCTGGTCGCCTTGGAGCAATACCGAAAGAGCCTCCTCACCCAAGCCATGGGCAACTCAGGAGACTTCGCGTAGACAGCCGACTGTTAATCGGTGGCTTTCTGCTGCCGGTCTCCTGCTCGTGAATCGCGAATTTCCCCGTCGGAGAACGAATTGTGTTCCGGCACAGTGATTCAAGCCACACTCCGTTGTCCGACATTGATCTAGTGGGTCCGGATCCGATACGACTTATCGACGTAGTTGTATGGGCATTCGGTTCATTCCGGATCGATGCCGGGGATGTGGAGGAAATACATGAAGCGTCGGGTTCTTTCTGCTGGTCTGCTGGCCGTGTTGCCGGTCGCGGCCACCATCGCGTTCGCGGGCAACGCACAGGCTGCTCCGGTCGCGCCAGCTCCGCAGGCGCAGCCGGTGGCGTCGGGCATCGATCTGGAGCCGATCACCACGAACCCGGCTGCGGCGAACTCGGATCCGGTGTTGAACGGCGCCGCCGGCGGCGCGCTCGTCGGATTGGCCCTCGGTTCGGCGGTGCCGGCCGTGGGTAGCGCCACCGGCGCGCTCGCCGGTGGACTGGTCGGTGCTCTGGTCGGCGCGACGAACCCGTCCGTCGTCCCGCAGGTCCTTCCCTGATCCCACACTCAACGGATCGGTGAGACGGCCGCGCATCCCAGAGATGCGCGGCCGTTCGCGTTCCGGGACCCAGGCGGCGAAGCTCGCCGCCCCATCACAGGGTCGTGGAGGCGCAGCCCCCACAAGGGGGCAAGGGGCAACGCCCCAATCCCTCAGCGCCGCAGTTGATCCTGCGGCACGAGGATCGTGGTGCGCTCATCGATCGGCGCCCCGACGCCCCGCCCGTCGACCCGGACGACCCCCACGCTCGCCGCT
>NZ_JBSGBY010000407.1:0-7802 GCF_053601505.1 Nocardia sp. NPDC004722 | reverse complement strand
TCGACCTGGGCGGCAACTCTCTGGTGGCGACCCAGGTGGTGTCGCGGGTTTCGGCGGCGCTCAACGTGCAGTTGGGTGTGCGGGCACCGTTGACCATGGTGGTGTGCGAGTCGGTGCCGACACAGGTGTCGGGGTAAGCCTGGCCGTTGCGGACCATGACGGTCGGAGCCAGGTACTCGATGTTGACCTGGTGCACGATGCCGACGCCCGGCGGGACGACCTTGAAGTCGTCGAACGCGCCCTGGCCCCAGCGCAGGAACTGGTAACGCTCGCCGTTGCGCTCGTACTCCAGGTCGACGTTGCGCTCGAGGGCGTCGGCGGTGCCGAACACGTCGAGGATGACCGAGTGGTCGATGACCATGTCGGCGGGGGAGAGCGGGTTGACCTTGTTCGGGTCGCCGCCGAGGGTGGTGACGGCCTCACGCATGGTGGCGAGGTCGACGATGCAGGGGACACCGGTGAAGTCCTGCATGATCACGCGGGCGGGCGTGAACTGGATCTCGGTGTCGGGCTCGGCGCTGGGGTCCCAGCTCGCGAGGGCGCGGATCTGGTCGGCGGTGATGTTGGCGCCGTCCTCGGTGCGAAGCAGGTTCTCCGCGAGGACCTTCAGGGCGTAGGGCAGCTTCTCGGTGCCGGGCACGGCCGAGAGGCGGAAGATCTCATACGAGTTGCTTCCGACCTCGAGGGTGCCCTTGGCGCCGAAGGTATCGATACTCGTCACGTTCAGCTCCACTCGTCTGTGAATGGGATGGCCACCGGCGGGGCTGTGCCGATGGCTCGTCGGGGCGCTCGGCCCCGTCCGTTTTCCGACATTAACAGTACGCTTGTCCTGTGAGCACATCGGGGGGACATGTGTGGCGCAGTGAGGTGTTATGACAAGCATTCCCGTACTCTGCGTTCGTGACCGTCTCGCACACCTCGGTTTTCACGCCCATGAAGGCGGAACTACCGCCGAACACAGACCTGAAGACCATCATCGCCGATCTGGCCGATGACCACGTCTCCGCCCCCGTCGGCAGAGACCATGAGGCGTTGGCCGCCATTGCCGCGCAGGCGCGTGAGCAGGGCATTCCGCTGGACATCATTGTGGTGCAGGGCAATCCGGGTATCGAGGCGAACCTGCGGGACCTGGCCAACGAGGTCGGCAAGGTCGAGCACGGCACCGTGGTGGTCTTCAGCGACGACTGGGTCGGTACCTACAGCGATCAGTTCACCCGCGGTCACCTGGAGTGGGCCGAGGACAAGGCCAAGTACCGCGGGCCCGATCACACCACCGAGGCGGCGCGGGTGTTCGTGGATCGGCTCGAGCAGCCGGAGGCGGTGTCGTGGACGGTGATCACGCTGGTGGCGCTGGGCGTGCTGATCGCGTCGATCGCGGGGTTGTATGTGGTGAAGCTGCGGCGTGCGCAGTCGGGTTCGGATCCGCTGACGCCGGTGGGGTGAGCGGGTAGGTCGCTTTCAGGGGTCGTTCCTCTGTGCAGGGTCCGGGTACTCCCCGGGCCCTTTTTGTCGTTTATGCCGGTTTCCGCTTTTGCGTGTCGCGCGCTGTGTCGCAGGGGCTTTCGCGCTCTACCAGCGAATATATAGCTAATTGCGAATTACATCGGTGTGATTGTGGCGAGCCTGAACGGCGTCCTCCTCGACTTGCCGTACGGTTTCGCGATGGCACGGTTGGGGATGGTGTGCCGGATGGGACTCGAGGGAGGTGCGATGCGACGATCGGCGAAGCCACGCAGGCACTGGCTGCGGGTCGCTACGGAGTTGCTCGTAGCGCTGATTGTGCTGGCAATGGGGATTGCCAGCGCGCACGCCGTGCCCCCGCCGCCCCCGAATCCCAGCGACAGTGACCTCAATGCCGCGGGCGCCCAGGTCGATGCCGGAGTCGGCGAGGTGGGCGCGCTCATCAATCAGGTGGCCTCCGCCGAACAGCAGCTGCAGCAGCTCGACGACGCGGTCGCCACCCGCCGCGAAGCCGTCAACAAGGCCCTGGTGGATCTCCAGGTCGCCCGGGACGCCGCCGACGCCGCGGCCCGCGCGGTCACCCAGTGCCAGCAGGACCTCACCGACGCGGGCACGAAAGTCGATGGGGCGCACCGCGACTTCGACAAGTACGTGGCGCAGGTCTACATGCGGCCCGGTTCCACCTCGCTGATCAACTACATGGCCGCGCCGACCCCGGAGATCGCGCTCAACCGCGCCCAGGTGCTGACCATCGCGTCCAAGAACCAACAGCAGGTGGTCGACGGCCTGCGGCACGCGCAGATCGATCAGGCCAACAAGACCTCCACCGCCAAGCAGGCCCGGCAGGCCGCCGACGCCGCCGCGGCCGACGCCGACGCCAAGAAGACCCAGGCCCAGAACGCGGTGACCGCCGCCCAGGCCGAACTCGACCAGCAGAACGTCGTCCGCAACAGCCTTGTCTCGCAGCGCGATTCGGCCCAGCAGCGACTGGACGCGGCGCGCGCGAACGTGGTCGGCCTGCAGGGGCAGCGCGACGCCTACCTGGCCTGGGATCAGCGTCGCAAGTCCGAGGAGGCCGCCGCCCGCGCCGCCGCGGTCGCCGCCGCCGCGCGCGTGGCCGCCGACCGGGACTCCGCCGACCGCGCCGCACAGGTCGGTGCGGGCCACCGCCCGCACGTCGTGCAGGACACCACCCCGCCACCACGCCGCTCCACCGCGCCGGTGCGCCCCAACGGTTCCAGCTCCCAACTCGTCGAAACCGTCATCGACCGCGCCATGGCCCAGCTCGGCGTCGAATACGCCTGGGGCGGAGGCGACGAGGACGGCCCGACCCTCGGCATCCGCGACGGCGGCACCGCCGACCGCTACGGCGACTACAACAAAACCGGCTTCGACTGCTCCGGCCTCATGATCTACGCCTTCGCCGGCGTAGGTGTCTCCCTCCCGCACTACTCCGGCTACCAATACACCATGGGCACCCGAGTCCCCGTCGCCGACCGAGCCCGCGGCGACATGCTCTTCTGGGGCCCCGGCGGCAGCCAACACGTAGCCCTCTACCTCGGCAACGAAAAAATGATCGAGGCCCCCCAATCCGGCGACGTAGTCCGAGTCTCCACGGTCCGAGAAGACGGCATCATGCCCTACGCCATCCGCATCATATCCTGATTCGTTGTAGGAAATTTGCAGGGAGCTTACGGCCGGATGCGGACCCAGCTCGATTGGGAAGCCGCCTAGGTAGTGGTCTCCTGCTCGGCGAGAAACTTGTCGAGGAGCGCGAAAAGAGTGTCCAGCACATGCTTCTCTTGTTCCGGTGTGCGGTCGACTTCGAAATTCTGGCCAGGCAGCGCGATTTCCTGGACATACCCCGGCCACCCGAAGCTGTTGTGCCGACCGACGTAGTTCGTCCTGAGCCACTCGGCGAAGCCATCGAGCACCGATTTGGCGTGTCGGCCAGCCGCAGCGTCGTAGCCGTGGAGAAAGTTCGTGACGCCTCGCAGATCCGGGGGGATGACGTACATGCCAACGCGTTTGGCAACCAGCGCGAGAAACTCTCTTTCGGTGAGTCTCCGCAAATCGACCTCGGCCGTGGGACCGTACGCCGCCGGTTGCGCGGTGTCGAGCCGCGCCGACCGATCTGGATTTTCCTGTACCACGATGTCATCTCATCATGGCTGACCTGGCCCGTGCCGCCGCGACTGCTCTCTACCGCGGCCTACGCGCCACCCGGCGGCAGCTCGAAACTCCAAGGAGATGGCCGTCGCTGGTCGTAAGTGGCGAAGGGTAGTGTTCGCATCGGCATCGAGAGCTACTTCGTAAGACACCTAGGAAGAGCCTTGTCTACCAAAGTGATTGGGAGGATGCGCGTCTGATCGGCGCTGCCTGCGACGTTCGTGGCGAGGGCTCCGGAACCTCAGTTTCGGACAAAGGCCACCAATGGTCAATTGTCCACATAGACTGCGCTGGTTCGTCCAGTGTTAAGAGGGTTTGCAATGCGTGTACCTGCGGTTATCGGAGCGTCGGGTCAGGGGATCGGGCGGCGCGGGTTTCTGGTGGGGGCTGGTGTGTTGGCGGGGCTTGGTGGGGTTCTACGGGTGGGTGGTGCACCGCGGGCGCGGGCGGCGTTGCCGGTCGGTCAGTTGGAAGATGGTGCTGCGGTGCCGATTCTGGTGATCGGGGCGGGGTATGGGGGCGCGGTGGCGGCGTTGCGGCTCGCGCAGGCCGGGCACACTGTCACGATCGTCGAGCAGGGGATGGCCTGGAATACGCCGGCAGCCGACGGGAAGATCTTTTCTGGGACCCTGCCCGCTGATGGTCGGTCGTCGTGGTTGTCGACCATGACCGATCAGCCGACCGATCACCTGCTCGGCGTTCCCATCGATATGCCGGTCGAGCGGTACACCGGGGTGCTCGCCGCTGAACATTTCGGGGGTATCCGGGTGTATCAGGGTCGTGGTGTGGGTGGGGGTTCGCTGGTCAATGGTGGGATGGCGGTGACACCGCGACGCGAGTTCTTTCCCGACATCCTGCCCTCGGTAGATCCCGGCGAAATGTATGGCACCTACTATCCGCGCGCCAACTCCATGTTGCGGGTGAACCACATCGACGCGGAATGGTTCGAGAGCGCGGAGTGCTATCGGTACGCGCGGGTGGGGCGGGAACTGGCTGCGCGCGCGGGTTTTTCGACCACCTTCGTGCCCAATGTGTACGACTTCGAGTATATGAAGCAGGAACAGGCCGGGACGGTACCGCTGTCGGCGCTGAACAGGGAATCGCTGTACGGCAATAACTTCGGCAAACAGAGTTTGGATAAGACCTATCTCGCCGAGGCAGCCGCGACCGGTCGCGTGAGCATTGTTCCCCTGCACATTGTCGCCAGGGTGGTCCCAGCGCCCGGTGGCTACCGGGTGTCGATGGATCAGATCGGCACCGACGGCAACGTCATCACCACTAAAACTGTTGTCGCCCAGCGTGTTTTCTTCGCCGCAGGCAGTGTCGGTACGAGCAAGCTCTTGGTCACCCAGAAGGCGACCGGGGCGTTGCCGGACCTTCCGGACTCGGTGGGGTCCGGGTGGGGCAACAACGGCAATGTGATGGCCGCCAGACAGAATCAACTCAGCGATCCGACCGGCGTCAACCAGTCCACCATAACCGCTCTAGGTATCGACAACTGGGATGACACCGCGGGTCCGGCATTCGCCGAAATCACCTCATTTCCCATCGGTATCGAGACTTTCGTCAATTTGCACCTGGCCATCACCAAGAACCCGAATCGCGGCACCTTCCGCTTCAACCAGGCCACCGGCCGAGTGGACCTGGATTGGCAAACCGCATGGAACCAGCCGAGCATCGACGCGGCCAAGCGCATCCTCGACCCGATCAATGCCAGCGCGGGCACCACCTACCGCAACGACCTGTTCGGTGGCGGCAAAATCTGGGGCGACGAATTCGCCTACCATCCGCTGGGTGGCTGCGTACTGAACGAGTCGACCGACAATTACGGGCGTCTGACCCCGTATCCGGGCCTGTATGTCATCGACAGTTCACTCATTCCCGGCTCGACCACCGTGAATCCGTTCGTCACGGTGACCGCGCTGGCCGAACGTAATATCGCCGCCATTATCACCAATGATATGGGGAATCGGTGACTTACGAGCGTTTCAACCCTTACGATCATCGGGTGAAAGCTGTTGCCTCGGTTCCTCTTGCCGCCATAGCCGTAATGTTCACCACTGGAATCGCCTCGGCTGCACCGGATATGACCACGGCATCGGCCCGCGACATCGCCTTGACCTACCTGCGCGCGCTACCAGGCCGCGACGACGACACCGTACCTTTCGCACCGGATTGCACCCGCGTCGAAAACGGCATCATGACCGGACTTTCCGGCCCCGACCTAGCCAACTACATGGACACCGGCGCCCAGTCCCAGACCGTACTACGAATCTACAACCTCACCTTCGCCGACACCGACGACGGCGTCATCGCCCACTACGACGTCGACGGCGGCATCGCCGGTACGCGCATCGCCACCGACGATGTCACCGAGCGCTTCGTGATAGCGGATGGCCAGATCAAACACATTGAGGCGACCAACGTCCCAACTTTCGCCGCAATCCCGGACCGCCCCGGCACTATCGTGCTATATCAGCGCTGACGATCAGGTCGCCTATCGTACGTTCCATGGATCCACTCGAACACTCGCTGCTGACCCGCTTGATCGATCTCGAGCTCGCCTCGGTGGTGTTCGTCAGAGACTACGTTCAACTCGATTTCGACGGTCCCCGCTTGTCCTGCTTCGTCTGGCCGACCGTCGATATCGGTGGTGCCAGTCGCTCGCTGGGGTACGCCGGCTATCGAGATGCCCTGTGTTCCTTCATCAGCCAGCCCGTCGCATCGACCGAGGAAGCTGTCGGCACCGGGCTTGTTCTGCGGTTCGCAATGGGTGCCGTCACCATTCATCCGACACCCGACGAACTGAGGGGCCCCGAAATCGCGATGATCTCCGGATTCGCCGACAAGTCCTGGGGCGTGTGGCGACCGGGCGAGGACACCTTCGCCGACCTGGAATAGGCCTACGGTCTAACGGCTTCGGGTGTTATGCGCAGAGGATTGCCCGGTCTAGTTCCGCGGTGATCAGGTGGCGAAGGGGGTCGTGGTGCGGGCTCAGGGCGTGGCGGGGGTCGGTCCAGTTTTCTGGTGGATAGAGCCATACCGGGCCTTGGACGAGATCGGCGGGCTCCCAGTCGAATCGGGGCCAGATGTGGGCGTGGAGGTAGGGCTCGTAGTTGCCGAGGATTTCGATGTTCACCCGGCGGAATGCGGGATCGGTGGCGCGGCAAGCGTTTTCGACGGCTTGGGCGAGCGCATCCATTTCGGTGAGGAAGGCGGCACGTTTGCCTCGGGGCAGGTCGGACAGGCGCTCGATTGCGGGGTCGTCGGTGAGTAGGAGCGAATAGCCGGGGAGGAATTGGGTTTCGCCGATCATCGCGAAGCCGGATTCCAGTCTGCGGAGGACCGTGGGGTTCTCGCCGCGGTGGGCGCTGCCGATGCGGTCGGATCGAAAATCATCGGTCATTACTGGAATCTAGCGTGGCGGGCGGGATCAGCTGCCCGTGTTGGCGCTGCCGGTGTCGATTCCGAAGTAGCGCTTGAGAACTCCTTGCACGGAGTTGTATCCGATGAGGTTGACGGTGAGCGTGGCGGTCTGGGTGCCCTGCTGTGCGGTCAGGGTGTGTTTGCCCGCCTGCTGCGGGGTCCAGATCACCTCACCGTTGTCGGCGACCGTGCCCAGGGTGGTGCCGTCGACGGCGAAGGTGACCGGGTCGGTGTGGTCGGTGTGGTAGCCGATCATGACGCGGCAGGACTCGGTGGTCAGTTCGCAGCCGTAGGCGTCGTAGCTGGCACTCATCGCGATGATGGTGAAATCGGCTGTGGCATGGGCGGTTCCGAAGGACAGCGGGACGACTGCGGTCAGCAGGGCCGCGCCCAGTGCGGTTCGGCGTGCGGTCGTGTTCACGAGATACCTCCGGTCATGCAGCCGGCGGTGCCCGAGGTCGATCCGGTCTGGCAGGCGAGCTGGCGCAGATAGTCTTCGAGCCGCATGAGCCAGGCCTGCGGCGAATTGGTGTCGACGATCTGGACGCTGACCGTCTGGCTCTGACTGCCCTGCTGGGCGCTCACCGTGTGCACGCCCGCCGTCTGCGGGGTCCACGTGACCTGCACCTGCCCGCCGACCGGAACTCCTCCGGGCTGTGCCGTCGGCATGGCGGTAATGAGCGCCTTCCCGTCGACGCTGATGGTGACCGGCGCGGACATGTCGTCCACGTAGCCGCTGAGTGTGC
>NZ_JBSGBY010000406.1:0-7806 GCF_053601505.1 Nocardia sp. NPDC004722 | reverse complement strand
CGAGGACGGCGGCGCGCGCATCATCAGCGTGCTGACCGAGCAGCGTCGCTTCGGCGGTTCGCTCGCGGATCTGGACGCGGTCCGTCAGGCCGTGGACATCCCGATCCTGCGCAAGGACTTCATCGTCGGCCCGTATCAGATCCACGAGGCCCGCGCCCACGGCGCGGACGTGATCCTGCTGATCGTGGCCGCCCTCGAACAGGATGTGCTGGCCTCGCTGCTCGACCGCACCGAATCGCTCGGCATGACCGCGCTGGTCGAGGTGCACACCGAGGAAGAGGCCGACCGGGCTCTCCAGGCCGGTGCCAGCGTGATCGGCGTGAACGCCCGCAACCTCAAGACCCTCGAGGTGGACCGGGATGTGTTCGCGCGCATCGCCCCCGGCCTGCCCAGCGAGATCATCCGGGTCGCCGAGTCCGGAATCCGCGGCACCGCAGACCTTTTGGCCTACGCAGGAGCGGGCGCGGACGCCGTGCTCGTCGGCGAGGGCCTGGTGACCAGTGGTGACCCGCGCGCCGCGGTGGCTGAGCTGGTGACCGCCGGAACCCATCCTTCCTGCCCGAAACCGGTTCGCCGGGGACGGTGAAAGAGCCGATGACACAGACTGAGAAGGTCCAGGGCCTGCCGCAGGCCAGCGCGGGCGTCACCAACAAGAGCCACGAGCCCGACCTGGGCGGCCACTTCGGCGTCTACGGCGGCCGCCACGTGCCCGAGGCGTTGATGGCCGTGATCGAAGAGGTCACCGCCGAATACGACAAGTGCCGGGTGGACCCGAACTTCCTCGACGAACTCGACCGGCTGCAGCGCGACTACACCGGCCGTCCCTCGCCGGTGTTCGAGTGCAAGAACCTGGCCCAGCACGCCGGTGGCGCGCGCATCTTCCTCAAGCGGGAAGACCTGAACCACACCGGTTCTCACAAAATCAACAATGTGCTCGGCCAGGTGCTGCTGGCCAAGCGGATGAACAAGACCCGGGTCATCGCCGAGACCGGCGCGGGTCAGCACGGCGTCGCCACCGCCACCGCGTGCGCGCTGCTGGGCATCGAATGCGTCATCTACATGGGCGCGGTCGACACCGTGCGCCAGCAGCTGAACGTGGCCCGCATGCGTCTGCTCGGGGCCGAAGTCATCAGCGTGACAACGGGTTCCAAGACGCTCAAGGACGCCATCAACGAGGCGCTGCGCGACTGGGTCACCAATGCCGACCGCACCTACTACTGCTTCGGCACCGCCGCGGGCCCGCACCCGTTCCCGCTCATGGTGCGCGACTTCCAGCGCATCATCGGCCTGGAGGCGCGTCAGCAGATCCAGACCCACACCGGGCAGCTGCCGGACGCGGTAACCGCCTGTGTCGGTGGCGGTTCCAACGCCATCGGCATCTTCCACGCCTTCATCGACGATCCGGGCGTGCGCCTGATCGGCTACGAGGCCGCGGGCGACGGCGTCGAAACCGGCCGTCACGCCGCCACTTTCACCGGTGGCACCCCGGGCGCGTTCCAGGGCGCGTACTCGTACCTGCTGCAGGACGAGGACGGGCAGACCATCGAATCGCATTCCATCTCAGCGGGTCTGGACTACCCGGGCGTCGGCCCGGAACACGCCTACCTCAAGGACACCGGCCGGGCGGAGTACTACCCGATCACCGATACCGAGGCGATGGACGCGCTGCTGCTGCTCAGCCGCAGCGAGGGCATCATCCCGGCCGTCGAGTCCGCGCACGCGGTGGCGGGCGCGCTGAAGCTCGGTCAGGAACTGGGTCCGGGCAAGATCATCGTGGTGAACCTGTCCGGCCGCGGTGACAAGGACATGGACACGGCCGCCCAATGGTTCGGGCTGTTCGACAAGCCCGAGGGGGAAGCCCAGTGAGCCAGCAGTCCCGTCTCGCCAACACCTTCGCGGCCTGCCGCGAGGAGAACCGCGCGGCCCTGATCGGCTACCTGCCCGCCGGCTACCCGGATGTGCAGGGCTCCATCGACGTCTGCCGCGCCATGGTCGAATCCGGTTGCGACATCATCGAAGTCGGCGTCGCCTACTCCGATCCGGTGATGGACGGCCCCACCATCCAGCGCGCCGCCGAACAGGCCCTCGCCGGTGGCGTCCGGGTGCGCGACGTGTTCAAGGTCGTGGAGGCCATCTCCCAGGCGGGCGGCAAGGCCGTCGTCATGACCTACTGGAACCCGGTGCTGCAGTACGGCGTCGACACCTTCTCCCGCGATCTGGCGGCGGCGGGCGGCCTCGGCCTGATCACGCCCAACCTGATCCCGGAGGAGGCCGACGACTGGTTCGTGGCGTCCTCCACCCACAACCTCGACCGCATCTTCCTGGTCGCCCCGTCCTCCACCGAGGAGCGACTGGTCAAGACCCTGGAAGCCTCCAAGGGCTTCGTGTACGCGGCCTCGACCATGGGCGTCACCGGCGCGCGCGACGCGGTCTCGGACATGGCCCCGGCCCTGTGCGCCCGCGTCCGCGCCCACTCCGACATCCCGATCGGTGTCGGCCTCGGCGTGCGCAACGGCGCCCAGGCCGCCGAAATCGCCTCCTACGCGGACGGTGTCATCGTGGGCTCGGCCCTGGTCTCGGCGGCCGCCGAAGGTCTGGGCGCGGTGCGGACGCTGACCGAGGAATTGGCGCAAGGCGTCCGCTCGGCCCCGGTTTCCTCGTAACAAAAGAACTTCCAGAAAGGCGCGTACCGAACTTGGTGCGCGCCTTTCAAAACGATCAGCAACGAAACTGACTGATTTTCATCGGATTTTCTTCATATATGCCGCTTGCTATTTGATACGCAAGAATTTTGCGGTCGTCATCTCTTTTCTCCTCAATGGGGAGCACGGCTATTACACCAATGGGTAGGTGGGTCGGGTGCCTATCGGCTATCTCGTTAGCCTATGGTGTTTCCCAGTTCGTCATGGCCTGATTGTCGACCGCTCGAATCCGCGGATCTTCCTGCCGCTGGGCCTGATCCTGTCCGCGGCCGTGATGCTGTTCATGGGCTTCGTGGACTGGTCCACCTCCAGCGTGCTCATCATGTTCGTGCTGCTGTTCCTGCTCGGCATGGCCTGGTTCCACGACTGGCGTTCGGCGTTCTACATGCCCGCGTTCATGGCCATCATCGTGGCTGTCATCGCCTATATCCTGATGCGCGACACCCCGCAGTCGGTGGGCCTGCCGCCGGTCGAGGAGTACAAGAACGACTATCCGGCCGACTATTCGGCGAAGGACGAGCAGGAGCTCTCCGCCAAGGAGATCTTCAATCGCTACATCCTGCCGAACAAGCTGCTGTGGTACATCGCCTTCGCCAATGTCTTCGTATATCTGTTGCGTTACGGGGTGCTGGACTGGTCGCCGACCTACCTGAAGGAAGTCAAACACTTCACCCTCGACAAGTCCTCGTGGGCGTACTTCCTCTACGAGTACGCGGGCATTCCCGGCACGCTGCTCGCGGGCTGGATGTCGGACAAGGTATTTCGCGGTAACCGCGGCGCCACCGGTGGCTGGAACGGCGGCTTCACCATCCTCATCGGCGGCGGCATCGGCGCGGTCCTGCTGCTGATCCTCACCATGGTCAGCGAGAAGCAGCACAAGCAGCACCTGGAACTCGTTGACGCGAAGTGAGATCACTCCCGCCCGGAGCGAAGCGGAGGGCAAATAGACACAGGTCCGCCCTGGGTCGGCGCGCCGGAACCCAATTCGGCTACGGTGGGAACTCGTGAACTTACGAGCCCTTGCCGACAGCACCGGCGCTGATGTTCTGGCGTATATCCCGAGTCCGCCGCGCGGCGTGTGGGATATCGGGCCGTTCCCGCTGCGGGCGTACGCGATCTGCATCATCATCGGCATCGTCGCGGCCATCTGGCTGGGGGAGAAGCGCTGGATCGCGCGTGGCGGGCAGTCCGGGCAGGTGCTCGATGTCGCCATGTTCGCGGTGCCCTTCGGCCTGATCGGCGGGCGGCTCTACCACGTGGCCACCGATTGGCAGAAGTACTTCGGCCACGACGGTCACCCGATGAACGCCTTCAAGATCTGGGAGGGCGGCCTCGGCATCTGGGGCGCGGTGCTGCTGGGCGGCATCGGCGCGTGGATCGGCTGCCGCGTGTACCGGATTCCGCTGCCCGCCTTCGGCGATGCCATCGCGCCGGGCATCCTGCTGGCCCAGGCCATCGGCCGGTTGGGCAACTACTTCAACCAGGAGCTCTACGGCCGCCAGACCACCGTGCCGTGGGGTCTCGAGATCTACCAGCGCTTCGATCACAGTGGCGGACTGGACATGATGAACGGCACCGCCGCGGGCGCGCCGATCCGGATCGTGCAGCCGACCTTCCTCTACGAGCTGATCTGGAACCTGCTCGGCGTCGGCGTGCTGCTGTACCTGGATCGCAAGTTCCGCATCGGCCACGGGCGGCTGTTCGCGCTCTACGTCGCGGTCTACTGCTTCGGCCGATTCTTCGTGGAGCTGCTGCGCGATGACGAGGCCACCCACATCCTGGGCCTGCGCGTGAACACCTTCACCTCGGCGATCGTATTCGTCTGCGCCGTCGCCTATTTCCTGTTCGCGACCAAGGGACGGGAGACGCCCGAGCAGTTGCGGCCCGGGATCGAGCGCCCGTGGCCGTGGCAGTTCGGGGCGCTGCGGGCCTTCGGCGCGGCCGGAGCGGCGGCGACCGAATCGGGCGAAAGTGTCGAAGCGGACAAGGTATCCGAGGCCGGCAAGGAATCCGAGGCCGCCGCGACCGCCGAATCCGCTACCCCCGGCAACGAATCCGAGACCGACCGCGATAACTCTTCCGAATCCGGTGATTCCGCGCCGGAGGCCGAGGAGTCCGTTGACCAGGCGAAAACTGTCGAGTCCGGCAAGAATGGCTCCTGATATCCGCGAAGCAGGAGGACGCGAGTGACCGACCCCTTCAACCAGCAGCCGCCACAAGACGGACCGCAGTACGGCGCGCCCGGCACCGGGCCGCAGTACGGGCAGCCCTACGGTCAGCAGCCGTACCCGGGCCAGCCGCCCCTGGGCCAGCCCGCCCAGCCCTACGGTCAGCCCGCGCAGCCTTACGGCCAGCCGCCCGCGCCGTTCGGGACGCCCGGTCCCGCGGGCCCGTACGGCGGCGATCCGGAAGCCCCGTACGGCCGGGATCCGTTCGGAGTTCCGTTGTCGGACAAGAGCAAACTGACCGCGGGCCTGCTGCAGCTGCTCATCGGCAGCCTCGGCATCGGCCGCTTCTACATGGGCTACACCACGATCGGCGTGCTGCAGCTGGTCACCTGCGGCGGTTGCGGCATCTGGGCGCTGATCGACGGCATTCTCATCCTGACCGGCAAGGTCCCGGACCCGCAGGGTCGTCCACTGCGGGATTGAGCGCGACACTCCCGTCTCCGACGGCCGTCACCCTGCGGGGTGGCGGCCGTTCTCGCGCATATCATCGGGCAGGGATTCGGTTCAAGACTTTCGCGCAGCATGATGGTTGCCGTGCCAACCCGTCGGTTCGCGGCGTACCCTTTGTCGGTTGTTCTGTCGCGTGGATCCCCACGCCCGAGGAGAGGTCCCACTCGTGCGCCGTAAGCTCGCCGCCGTCCTGCTCGCCGTAGTCGCCGCAGCGGGGCTCGTCGCATGCAGCTCCAGCAAGGACGACGCCAATGTCCTGAAGGTCGGCACCGAGGGCACCTACTCGCCGTTCAGCTACCAGGACGGCGGCAACCTCACCGGTTACGACATCGACGTGATCAAGGCCGTCGGCGACAAGATCGGCAAGAAGGTGGAGTTCACCCAGGCCCCCTGGGACTCGCTGTTCGCCGCGCTGGAGTCCAAGCGCGTCGACCTCATCGCCAACCAGGTCACCGTGAACGACGCACGGCAGCAGAAGTATTCGCTCTCGCAGCCGTACACCGTGTCCGAGGGCGTCATCGTCACCAAGACCGGCAACGACGGCATCCACACCCTCGCCGACCTCAACGGCAAGACCTGCGCCCAGTCCGAGACCAGCAACTGGGCCCAGGTCGCCAAGACCGCCGGGTGCAAGGTCGAGGCCATCCCCGGCTTCGTGGAGGCCACCCAGCTGCTCAAGACCGGCCGCGCCGACGCCACCGTCAACGACACCCTGGCCGTGAACGCCTTCACCAAGGCGCAGGGCGCGGGCGCCATCCAGATCGTCGGCAAGACCGGTGAGACCTCCAAGCAGGCGTTCGCCGCCCGCAAGGACTCCCAGGCGCTGACCGATCAGATCAACAAGGCGCTCGACGAGCTGCGCGCCGACGGCACCCTGGCCAAGATCTCCGAGAAGTACTTCGGCACCGACGTCAGCAAGTAAGCAGCACAGGGCGATTCGACCATGGATGACGCCACCTGGTCCCTGATCCAGCACAACCTGGTGCCGATGCTGAAGGCCACCGTCACCTCGACGCTGCCGCTCACCGGCATCAGCTTCGTGCTGGGTTTGGTGATCGCGCTGTTCGTGGCGCTGGCGCGAATGTCGAAGAACTGGGCGCTGTCGGCGGCGGCGCGGTTCTACATCTCGATCATTCGCGGCACGCCGCTGCTGGTACAGCTGTTCATCATCTTCTACGGCCTGCCCAACCTGAACATCGTCATCGACCCGTTCCCGGCCGCGGTGATCGCGTTCAGCCTCAACGTGGGCGGCTATGCGGCGGAGATCATCCGGGCCTCGATCCTGTCGGTCGCGGCCGGGCAGTGGGAGGCGTCCTACGCGGTCGGCATGAACTACGCGCAGGCACTGCGGCTGGTCATCCTGCCGCAGGGCGCGCGCATCGCGGTGCCGCCGTTGTCCAACACACTCATCTCCTTGGTGAAGGACACCTCGCTCGCCTCGACCATTCTCGTGACGGAGTTGCTGCGCACCGCGCAATCGGCCGCGGCGCCCACCTTCGACTTCTTCGCGCTGTATGGGGTTGCGGCTCTCTACTACTGGGTAATATGCCTGATCCTGGGCTTCGGCCAAACTCGCTTGGAGACCGTACTGGCCAGGCATGTCGCGCGTTGACCAGGCATTAGCTGAACGGCTGCTTACGAGAACCGTATATGTGTGTGCCGGGCTCGGCATGAGGGTTGTCACAGGTCTAGGGTTTAAGTCGTGATGCGACGAACGAAGATTGTGTGCACCCTCGGACCAGCTGTGTCATCCGAGGACCGGATTCGTGAGCTCGTCGAAAGTGGCATGGATGTTGCTCGCCTGAACTTCAGCCACGGCGAGCATTCGGACCATGCCGAAAACTATAAAAAGGTGCGCGCCGCCAGCGATGCCGCTGGCCGCGCCGTCGGTATCCTCGCCGACCTGCAGGGCCCGAAGATCCGCCTGGGGCGGTTCGAGGGTGACGGCAAGACCGTCTGGAACACCGGTGAGGAAGTCCGAATCACCGTCGACGACATTGTGGGAACTCACGACCGGGTTTCGACCACCTACAAACACCTCGCCAAGGACGCCAAGCCCGGCGACCGGCTGCTCGTGGACGACGGCAAGGTCGGGCTGACCGTGCTGCGCGTCGAAGACAACGACGTCGTGTGCCGAGTCACCGAGGGCGGGCCCGTCTCCAACAACAAGGGTGTCTCGCTGCCGGGCATGGACGTCTCCGTGCCGGCCCTGTCCGAAAAGGACATCGAGGACCTGGAATTCGCCCTCGCCCTGGGCGTGGACTTCATCGCGCTGTCCTTCGTGCGCTCGCCCTCCGATGTGGAGCTGGTGCACGACATCATGGATCGCGTGGGCCGCCGGGTGCCGGTCATCGGCAAGCTTTGCCGCCGCACCCGGCGACCACCAGCACCGCACACGCGGCCGCCGACGCGAAAACTCCCTTGGT
>NZ_JBSGBY010000405.1:0-7905 GCF_053601505.1 Nocardia sp. NPDC004722 | reverse complement strand
CCCGGAGCTCGGCGGGTGAGACACCCGGCACGTCGAGTCCTGCGGCGCGCAACCAGAGTTCGAGCCGGTCGGGCTCCGCGAGTCGCTCGCGGGGAGTCGCGGCGGCGCGGTCGCTGATGGTGGCGGTGAATCGGAACGCCAGCACCTCGTTGTCCAGCCGGAACAGCTGACGGGCTTCCACTGTCACCACCTTCCATACTGAGCGAAACACTGCCGAACCATCTTAACCGGTTCGACTTTGCCGCCGACCCACGCAACAATGGGAACCGTCTTGGACGGTTCACGAATGGAGGTTGTGATGGGCGAGGTTGCGGTCATCGGTCTGGGCGCGATGGGGCGGGCGATCGCGCGCAATCTGGTGCGGGCGGGCCACGAGACCGTGGTCTGGAACCGTTCAGCGGGGCCCGCGCAAGAGCTCGCGCAGGACGGCGCGAAGCCCGCCGCCTCCCTCGCGGAGGCCCTCCAGGCTCCGATTGTGTTCTCGGTCCTGTCCGACGACATCGCCTGTGCGGAGGCGTTTCTCGACTCCGGTGTCCTGCGCGAGGCCGCGCCCGGGGCGGTGCACGTCAATGTGGCCACGGTGAGCGTCGAGCTGGCCCGCCGGGCCGCCGAGGCGCACGCCGCGCACGGGGTCGGCTATGTCTCCGCGCCGGTGTTCGGCCGGGTCAGCGTCGCGGAGGCGGGTGCGCTGAACATCCTCGCCGCGGGCGAGTCCGGGCTCATCGACCGGGCCCAGCCGTTCTTCGACGTCATCGGATCGCGCACCTGGCGGCTGGGCGAGCGGCCCGAGCAGGCCAATACGGTCAAGATTCTGGGCAACTACCTGATCGCCTGCGCGATCCAGTCCCTCGGGGAGGCGGTCAGCGTCGCCGAGGCGGCCGGGGCAGACCCGGGTCAGTTCGTGGAACTGCTGTCGTCGACGCTGTTCCCCGGGCCCGTCTACTCCGGCTACGGGTCGATGATCGCGGAGCAGCGATACCAACCGGCCGGGTTCACTGCCACGCTCGGCCGCAAGGATGTGGGCCTCGCCCTCGATGCGGCGGCGGGGGAGCAGATCTCTCTGCCGTTCGGCGACCTGCTGAAGGACGTGTTCGACCAGGTCATCGCCGACGGTCGGGCCGCGGACGACTGGGCGGTGATCGCCGAACAGCAGCCGCGCAAAAAATCTTGAAAATTTCCGAGTCGGGTATGTCGAGAACCGTCGAGTGGCACCGTCCCAGGGGTACGAGCCACCGAAACGGCCTCGACACCGACGAAGGAGCCAGCCATGCGACCCACCGAGATCACCGAGATCCTCGAGCGTCCGATCAGCCAGGAACTGCTGTCCCGTGACCTGCTGCGGATGGCCTACGTGGCGAAGGACGGCACGCCGCGCAACATCCCCATCGCCTTCACCTGGAACGGCTCGCAGATCGTGGTCTGCACCACGAAGAACGCGCCGAAACTGCACTCCCTGCGGCGTAATCCGCAGGTCGCCCTGACCATCGACACCGAGGTGCACCCGCCCCGGATCCTGCTCATCCGCGGCACGGTGGAACTGGATGTGGTGGACGGCATCCCGGAGGAGTTCCTGCAGATGAACGGCAGTTACGAGATGACTCCCGAGCAGCGCGTCGAATGGGAGGCCGAGGTGCGTTCGCTCTACGACGGCATGGTCCGCGTCGTCATCACCCCGACCTGGGCCAAACTCATCGACTTCGACACCACCCTGCCCACCGCCGTCGAAGAACTGGTCCGGCAGCGCGCCGAGCGCCAGAATGCTTGAGACGGGAGGAGATCAACATGCCGAAATATCTGCTGCTCAAGCATTACCGGGGCGCGCCGCTGCCGCCCGACTTCGTGCCCATGGACCAGTGGACGCCTGCGGAGGTCACGGCTCACATCCAGTACATGGCGGATTTCGCCACGCGGCTCGAGGCCACCGGCGAATTCGTCGAGCATCGGGCGCTGTCGCCGCAGGGGACCTGGGTGCGCTCCGATGGCGAGGGACAGCCGCCCGTGACCGACGGCCCGTTCGCGGAGACCAAGGATCTGATCGCCGGATGGACGATCATCGACGTCGAAACCTATGAGCGGGCACTGGAATTGGCCGCCGAGCTGTCGGCGGCTCCGGGGGCGGGCGGCAAGCCGATCCAGGAGTGGCTCGAGATCCGACCGTTCTTCACCGATCTGCCCACGGTGACCGAGTGAACGAAGGTCTGCTGCGCGATCTCGTCCCCGCGGTGATCAGCATCCTCGTCCGGCGCGGAGCCGATTTCGCGGCGGCCGAGGACGCGGTGCAGGAGGCGCTGATCCGGGCATTGGAGACCTGGCCGGAGGATCCGCCGCGCGATCCCAAGGGCTGGCTCGTCACGGCCGCGTGGCACAAGTTCCTGGATGCCGTCCGCGCCGAAACCTCCCGCAGGGGAAGAGAACTCGCCGTGGAGATCGAGCCCGAGGCGGGCCCGGTCTCCGGTGCGGACGACACCCTGTGGCTGTATTTCCTGTGCGCGCACCCGGCGCTGTCGCCGGGGTCGGCCGTCGCGCTGACCTTGCGCGCGGTCGGTGGTCTGACCACCCGGCAGATCGCGGCGGCCTATCTGGTCCCGGAAGCGACCATGGCGCAACGGATCAGCCGCGCCAAGCGGCGCATCTCCGGGGAGTCGCTCGACCGCCCCGGCGATCTGCCGACGGTGCTGCGCGTGCTCTACCTGGTCTTCAACGAGGGCTATAGCGGTGATGTCGACCTTTCGGCCGAGGCCATCCGGCTCGCCCGCCAACTCGCCGCCGCCACCGACGACCCCGAGGTCGCGGGGCTGCTGGCGCTGATGCTGCTGCATCATGCCCGCCGGGCGTCGCGCACCGGCGACGGCGGCCGACTGATTCCGCTCGCGCAACAGGACCGATCCCGTTGGGACACGGCCGCTATCGCCGAGGGCGTGGAGATCCTGCAAGCCGCGCTGACCCGCGACCGGCTCGGCGAGTATCAGGCGCAAGCCGCGATCGCCGCCCTGCACGCCGACGCGCAGAAGGCCGAAGAGACGGACTGGGTCCAGATCGTGGAGTGGTACGACGAGCTGCTCCACCTCACCGACAGCCCCATCGTGCGCCTGAACCGCGCGGTCGCGGTCGGTGAGGCCGACGGACCGCAAGCCGGACTGGCCGCACTGGCCGACCTCGACCCGGAGTTGCCCCGCCACACCGCCGTTTGCGCCTACCTGCACGAACGCGCGGGCGATCTGGAACAGGCCGCAGCGCTGTATGCGGAGGCATCCAGGACAGCCACCACCATCCCCGAGCGCGACCATCTCACGCGCGAGGCGGCCCGACTACACCAGCAGCTGCGTTCCTGAATCGGTTCTCAGCGCACCCCGTCGGCCCAGTTGTCGCCGTGTTCGTGGCGGAGGTGTTCGGCGAGGATGGCGGCTTGGGAGCGGCGGGCCAGGCCGAGTTTGCCGAGTAGTGCGGAGACGTAGTTGCGGACCGTTTTCTCGGAGAGATAGATCTTGCCCGCGATCTCTTTGTTGGACAGGCCCTGGCCGATGTGCAGGAGAATCTGCTTCTCGCGTTCGGTGAGATCGACGTCGGCGAGGGGGTTGGCGGGGGTGCGTTCCTGCAGCCGCGAGGTCACCTCGGCGGCGGTGCGGGGGTCGATGAGGGTTTCGCCCGCCGCGACCCGGCGGATCGCGTTCACCAGTTGCGGGCCGCGGAGCTGTTTGAGGACATAGCCTTTCGCGCCCGCCAGCACCGCGCCCAGCAGCGCCTCGTCATCGGAGAACGAGGTGAGCATGAGGACATTGAGGTCCGGCATCTCCGACATCAGGTCGCGGCAGACGGTGACGCCGTCGCCGTCCTCGAGCCGGACGTCGAGCACCGCGACATCGGGACGCACGGCGGGCACGCGGCGCAGCGCCTCGGCGGCGGTGCCGGCCTCGCCCGCGACCTCGATATCGCCCTCGGCCTCCAAGAGGTCTTGCAGGCCGCGACGCACGATCTCGTGGTCGTCGAGCAGGAAGACTCTGATCTTGTCTGAGTTGTCCACGGTGATCATCCTCGCAGGTGGTCGGTGCGGATCCGGTTAGCGAACGCGGCGGGTGGTGGTCCGAAACCTCCACTACCCGCCGCGCTCATTCCCTGTTCCTTGTCCCCGACAAGGTCTAATAGGCCGTCAAACCCGCGGCCCGGAACACGTCTCGTGCCTGTTCGACCTGCTCGGAGGTCGGTGTCGGGGTGTCGGCGAGCACGAAACGACGGTTGAGGGCCTCCCACTTGGATTGGCCCAGCGTGTGGAACGGGAGGACGTCCACCCGTTCGATATTGCCCAGTCCGCCCGCGAATCCGGCGACCGCGCCGATCTCCTCGATCGCGTCGGTGATGCCGGGGACCAGCACGTAGCGCAGCCACACCCGCTTGCCGCGCTTGGCCAGCTTGACGGCGAAGTCGAGGGTCGGTTGCAGGTCGCGTCCGGTCAGGCGACGGTAGGTCTCGGGCTGCCCGGCTTTGATATCCAGCAGCACCAGGTCCGTGGCCGCGAGCAGCTCATCGGAGGCAAGGCGCCCCAGGTAGCCGGAAGTATCCAGCGCGGTGGACAGTCCGAGACCTTGGAACCCCTGCAGCAGGGTGGTCGCAAACTTGGGCTGCTGCAATGGTTCCCCGCCGCTGATGGTCGCGCCACCGCCGGAGGCACGGATGAACGGCACGAATTTGGCCGCCTCGCCGAGCACATCGTCGACACTCATGCGAGTTCCGTTGTCGCGCAACCACGTATCGGGGTTCTGGCAGTACAGGCACCGCAAGGGGCAGCCGCTGAGGAAGGTGACGAAGCGGGTGCCCGGCCCGTCCACCCCGGTCGAGATGTCCCAGGAGTGAACGGATCCGGTGAGCGAGTCACCGCCGGGTGCGCCGACATCGATGCTCGGCTGCAGCAGGACCGGTGTGGACATGACTTTCAACCTTTCGATGTCGGCGCGGGCGGGTTACAGGCTCGCGTGGAAGGTGCGGTTGATGACGTCGAGCTGCTGCTCGCGGGTCAGGCGAACGAAGTTCACCGCGTAACCCGAGACGCGAATCGTCAACTGCGGGTAGTTCTCCGGGTGCTCCATGGCGTCCAGCAGCGTGTCCTGGTTGAGGACGTTCACGTTCATGTGGAAGCCGTTGGTGGCGACGTAGCCGTCCATCACGCCCACCAGGTTGGTGACGCGCTCCTCGGCATTGCGGCCCAGACCCTGCGGGGTCACCGTGGTGGTCAGCGAAATGCCGTCCGTCGCATGCTCGTAGGGCAGCTTGGCGACCGACATGGCCGAGGCCACGATGCCGTGGGTGTCGCGGCCGTTCATCGGGTTGGCGCCCGGCGAGAACGGTTCGCCCGCGCGGCGGCCGTCGGGGGTGTTGCCGGTCTTCTTGCCGTACACCACATTCGAGGTGATGGTCAGCACCGACTGGGTGTGCTCGGCATTGCGGTAGGTCGGGTACTTGCGGACCTTCTGCATGAAGCGTTCCACCAGTTCGGCGGCAATGGAATCTACGCGGTCGTCGTTGTTGCCGTACTTGGGGAAGTCGCCCTCGATCACGTAATCGGTGGCCAGGCCGGTCTCGTCACGCACCGGGGTGACCTTCGCGTACTTGATGGCCGACAGGGAGTCCGCCGCCACGGCCAGACCGGCGATGCCGCAGGCCATGGTGCGACGCACATCTAGATCGTGCAACGCCATCTCGATGCGCTCGTAGGCGTACTTGTCGTGCATGTAGTGAATGACGTTGAGCGCGTGGACGTAGGTCTTGGCCAGCCAGTCCATCAACTGATCGAGCTTGGCGTCGACCTCCTCGTAGTCGAGCACCTCGGCGGTGATCGGCTCGAAGCCCTGGGCGACGACCTTGCCCTTCTTCTCGTCCCGCCCGCCGTTGATGGCGTACAGCAGCGTCTTGGCGAGATTGACTCGCGCGCCGAAGAACTGCATCTGCTTGCCGACCTCCATGGCCGAGACACAGCAGGCGATCGCGGTGTCGTCGCCGTAGCGCGGCCGCATCAGCTCATCCGACTCGTACTGGATGGAGCTGGTGTCGATGGACACCTGCGCGCAGAACCGCTTGAAACCGGTCGGCAGCGCCGGCGACCAGAACACGGTCAGGTTCGGCTCCGGGGCCGGGCCCAGGTTGTAGAGGGTCTGCAGGTAGCGGAAGCTGGTGCGGGTCACCAGCGGACGGCCGTCGGAGCCGATGCCGCCGATGGACTCGGTCACCCAGGTCGGGTCGCCGGAGAACAGCTCGTCGTACTCCGGGGTGCGCAGGAAGCGCACGATGCGCAGCTTGATCACGAAGTCGTCGACCAGTTCCTGGGCGCGCTCCTCGGTGATCAGGCCCTCGGCCAGGTCACGCTCGAGGTAGATGTCCACGAAGTTCGCGGTCCGGCCCAGCGACATGGCCGCGCCGTTCTGCTCCTTGACCGCGGCCAGGTACGCGAAGTACAGCCACTGGATGGCCTCCTGACCGGTGCTCGCGGGCTTGGAGATGTCGAAGCCGTAGGCGGCGGCCATCTCCTTCAGCTCGCCGAGCGCGCGGATCTGCTCGCTGACTTCCTCACGGCGGCGGATGGTTTCGTCATCGGCCCAGAGATCGTCGAGTGCGACGCGATCGGCCTGCTTGGCCTCGATCAGCTTGTCGACACCGTAGAGGGCGACGCGACGGTAGTCGCCGATGATGCGGCCGCGGCCGTAGGCATCCGGCAGTCCGGTCACGATGCCCGCGCTGCGGGCCGCGCGGATATCGGCGGTGTAGGCGTCGAAGACGCCGTCATTGTGGGTCTTGCGGTACTTGGTGAAGATCTCCGCGACGCGCGGGTCCTCCTCCACGCCGTAGGCGGCGAGGCTGGTCTGCACCATGCGGTAGCCGCCGTAGGGCATGATGGCCCGCTTGAGCGGCGCATCGGTCTGCAGGCCGACGATGAGCTCGGTGTCCTCGTCGATGTAGCCCGGCTTGTGCGCGGTGATGGTCGAGGGGGTGTGCTGGTCCACGTCGTAGATGCCGCGCTCGCGCTCGGCCGGGAACATGGCGCTCAGCTTGTCCCAGATGCCCAGGGTGCGGGCGGTCGCTCCGGCGAGGAAGCTGCCGTCGCCCTCGTAGGGCCGGTAGTTCTGCTGAATGAAATCGCGCACGTCGACGGCGTCCCGCCACAGGCCGCCTTTGAATCCGGTCCAGGCTTCGGTGCGCGGTTCGGTTCCGATCATCGTCATTGTGTGACTCCTAAATCAGCCGAATGGTCTGATAACAGACTTCTCCCTCGCGACACCCGGACCCAGAGACAAATGTCCCCAGGTTGCCGATGAGTAGCCTGTGGTTCATGTCCGAAGAGCCATGGGGCGTCGTACCCGACGAATTGCGGGAGCTGACCGCGTCGCGGGAACGCCTGCACGACCTGGTCGAAGCGGTGTACACCGTGGTCTCGGACCTCGACGTGGATCTGGTGCTGCGGCAATTGGTGACCGCGGCGGTCCGGCTGGTGAACGCCGAATACGGTGCGCTGGGCTTGCTGGAACCCGACGAGGGCACCGGCGAGCGGCGGCTGGCGCAGTTCGTGCCGGTCGGCATGGACGAGGCGACGATCGCCCGCATCGGGCACTGGCCGTGCGGGCGGGGCGTGCTCGGCGCGGTGCTGGCGGGGGAGGACCCGGTGCGACTGGCCGACCTCACCAAACATCCGTCCTTCGAGGGCTGGCCCGAGGGGCACCCGTCCATGCGCAGCTTCCTGGGCGTGCCGGTCCGCTACCGCGGGCGCGTGCTGGGTGACCTCTATCTCACCAACAAGCGCGGCGGCGGATTCAGCGACGAGGACGAGCGGATCATCGAAGCATTGGCCGTCATCGCCGCGGTGAAGATCACCAATGTCCGCATGTACGAACGGGTTCAGCAGGACACGGCGCGGCGGCAGCG
>NZ_JBSGBY010000404.1:0-7918 GCF_053601505.1 Nocardia sp. NPDC004722 | reverse complement strand
GGGTTGCCGCGCACCAGTTCGTCCCAGGTCCAGCGGATCACCTCGAAACCCAGGGTGCGCAAGTAGGTTTCGCGGGTGCGCTCGCGGGCGACGGTGGCGGCGAGGTCCTGGCCCGGCCGCAGCAGACGGCCGTACGCGGTCGGGCCGTCGAACTCGCACACCACGCCGGCGCTCTCGTAATAGAGGTCGACCCGCGCCACGAACCGCCCGTCGGGGGTGAAGACATTGCCCTGCGAACCCGGCCGCGGCAGCGCGTGCCGGTGGATCATGAGGCGGCTCAACGATTCCCCGATGCTCTGACTGCGCCCGTCCAGCACCCCGATCACCTGCTTGGCCTTGCTGATCCCGTACCGCCCCTTCGCCCGGGCGAGCTCCTCGTCCAGCTCCGCCGCGGTCAGCCCGAACGCGCCCGCGAGCGCGTCCCCCGCCACCACGGCCGCCTCCGACGGCAGCGTCAACGCCAGATCCACCACGGTCCGCGCCGGGGTGGTGACCAACATCCCGTCCACATCCACCGCCGAATCCACCGGCGACCCATGCACTTTCGTCAACGCCCGCACCCTTCCCCCACCCCGCCGATTCCGCGTCACGCACACCCGCTCCAACGGCGCCCGCCACAACCCGGTCCCGTACAACACCGCCGCCGACTGATGACTCACCACCGTCCCCGCCGCCATCTCCGGCACCACCTCCCGAATCAACCGCCGATGCCGCTCCCGCCGATCCAGCCCGCCCGCCCCCGCTTGCCCATGCTGCTCCCGCGCTCCCGGCCGCCCCGGCCGCGCGCCACGCCCCTCGAGTAGCGCCTGCCGCGATCCCTTTGCCTCACAACGTCTACCGGCTCGCGCGACCGGATTCGCGCCCGCCGCCTCGCCGGAACTTGTCGTCGAGCCCGCTGCCGGATTCACGGACACTGCCATGCTCGGGGTCGCTCCCTCATCCGAGGCGGTGGACGCCGTCTCGATGGTCATTCGCCCTCCCGGTGAGGGCGGCGGGGGTGGCGGGGGCGGACGCAGGATCCGCATGCTCGGGTCGGTGGGTGGTGGGGGCGTGGGGTGGTGGTATCTCGGCGTCCGCCAAGGCATCCGCGCCAACGGTCCATGTCGGGACCCCTTTCGTCGATCGGATGCTTTGTTGGACGCGGCCGTTCGCGGGAGGGTTCCGACTTTGTGCGGACACGCCGAAACCTCGCACGGCGTGGCGGAATTCGGGCCGGGGTGCGAGGTTCGGGGTGGGTCAGAAGACCCAGAGGCGCAGGGTGAGGAAGCGGAGGGTGCCGACGGCGGCGGTGATGGCCAGGACGGCGAGGGCTTCGGAGATGTCGCCCATGCCGGGGGCGGTGACTTCGAGGATGGCCAGGCCGCCGGAGGTGATGGCGAGGCCGGCCAGGGCTAGAGCGCCGCCTTCCAATTGCGCTGTGTACCAGCGCACACGGTCGGCCGCCTGGAAGGTGAGTCGCCGGTGCATCTCGTTGGCGAGCGCGGTGCTGACGATGGAACCGGCCAGGTTGGCCATCTGCGGGCCGCCGCCGTAGAGCGCCAGGAACAGCAGGATGTAGCCGACATTGCTGAGGCCGCCGACCAGGGCGAAACGAATCAACTGCGCGAAGACCGCCTCACCGCGCAGCCACACGCCCAGCCGGGCCAGCCCGCGGGTCCCGGAGGCGTGCAAGGCCACCGCGTTCTGGGCGAGGGCCTCGGTGCCATGGGTATAGGTGTTCACCAGACCGGTGCCGGGCAACGTCGCCCGCTCCGGAATCTCGTGGACAGCCATGGTCTTCCCCATCCGAATGCCGCTAAGTCTTGCCGTTCAACGGTAACTCAAGTGGAGTTGTTCCCTCCACTTGTTTTTGGTGTCTGTGAAACAGGCCATGTTTTGGAAAACCCGCGACACGCCGTGTCGGACCTTGTTGACAGCGCGGAGATTGGCAGACTGGCTTGCAGCGGAGAGTCTCGCCGTGAGTCCTGGCAGGAGAGTGGGGTAGCACATGTACCGGGTATTCGAAGCGCTCGACGAACTGGTGGCCATCATCGAAGAGGCCCGCGGAATCCCGCCGACCCGCAACTGCATCGTGCCGCGCGGCGAGGTCCTGGAACTGCTCGACGACGTCCGCGACGCGCTGCCCGGGGAACTCGACGACGCCCAGGACGTGCTCGACCACCGCGACAAGATCGTCACCGACGCCCGCAACGGCGCCGAGACCACCGTCAAGACCGCCAACGAGCAAGCGCACCATACGGTTACCTCCGCCCGCGACGAGGCCGACCGCATCCTCTCCGACGCCAAGGCGCACGCCGACCGCATGGTCGCCGAGGCCCGCGCGCACGCCGAACACCTCGTCACCTCCGCGGAGGAGGAGGCCGAGCGCACGGTCGCGGACGGCAAGAACGAATACGAAGTGCTCACCGGCCGCGCCCGTGCCGAGGCCGACCGCCTCGCCGCCGCGGGCCAGGCTTCCTACGACCGCTCGGTCGCCGACGGCAAGGCCGAACAGGAACGCCTCGTCTCCCAGACCGAGGTGGTCCGCGCCGCCCACACCGAATCCGCCCGCCTCATCGACGCCGCCCAGGCCGACTCCGACCGCCTGCGCCAGGAATGCGACGACTACGTCGACGGCAAGCTCGCCGACTTCGAGGAAACCCTCTCCAATACCCTGCGCATCGTCGGCCGCGGCCGCCACCAGGTGCGTTCCGGCGGTCCCATCCCCGACTACGCCTCCGAATTCCGCCGCTGAGCAACCACTTCCGTGCCCCGTTTGCCCCATTTGGGGGGCGAGCGGGGCTTTCGGTATTGTGGGGTGGTTGCCCATTCCCATCTACCGTGAGGTGATTTTTTCGTGCCTGCCGATTCCGGTAAGCCTTCGCGTCATCGTCAGCAGGCGGTCGACGCGGGTTTCGTGCTGGACGTCCGCAGTCTCGGACGCGCCCCCGGGTCGATGAAGGAGCGGCAGCGCAGCTTCACCACCGATGAGCGGATCGGGCTCGACCTGGTCGCCATCCCCAAGGGGGCGCAGATCGATATGGATCTGACCCTGCAATCGGTCTCCGAGGGCGTGCTCGTCATGGGCACCGTCACCGCACCCATCGAGGGCGAATGCTCGCGGTGCCTGGAACCCTTCACCGACGAGATCGACATCCAGCTCACCGAGCTGTTCGCCTACCCGGACAGCACCACCGAGCAGACCACCGAGGAAGACGAGATCCACCGTCTGGTGGACGACATGATCGATCTCGAACCGGTCGTCGTCGACGCCGTCGGCCTGGAGCTCCCGCTCTCGCCGCTGTGCTCGCCGGACTGCGCCGGTTTGTGCCCGGAATGCGGCGTCAAGATGGCGATTGCGGGTTCCGGACACGGTCATGAGATACTTGACCCTCGCTGGGCGAGACTCGCGAGTTTCACTGCTGAGTCGACCGATGCGGACGCCGCTTCCATTGAGGCAGATGCCGTGTCGGACCCATCAACCGATTCCACCCTTGCGGGACACAACGGTGCCGCAAGCAAGACAGAGGAGAGCTAGTCGTGGCCGTTCCGAAGCGCCGGATGTCCCGTGCCAACACCCACGCGCGTCGCAGCCAGTGGAAGGCCACCGCGCCGACCCTGATCACCTGCCCGAACCGCGCCTGCGGCCAGAAGACCCTGCCGCACATCGCGTGCCCCTCCTGCGGCACCTACAAGGGCCGTCAGGTCACCTCCGCGATCTGATTTCGCATCAAGCAGCGACCGTGACCGCCAGCAAGGACGCGGCGGATTTGTCCGCCGTAGGTGATGCCGCAGACCATGCCAGCCTGCTCGAGGCTCTCGGCGTGGACGTACAACCGGAGCTTCTGCGCCTAGCGCTGACGCACCGGTCGTACGCCTACGAGAACGGTGGCCTGCCGACCAACGAGCGCCTGGAATTCCTGGGCGATTCGGTGCTCGGCCTGAGCATCACCGAGCGCCTCTATCTGGAGCACCCGGACAAATCCGAGGGCGAGCTGGCCAAGCTGCGCGCGAGCGTGGTCAACATGCACGCGCTCGCAGAGGTGGCCCGTGTACTCGGTGAGGGCGGCCTCGGCCGCCATCTCCTGCTCGGCAAGGGCGAGGAGCTCACCGGCGGCCGCGACAAGCCGAGCATTCTCGCCGACGGCATGGAATCGCTGCTGGGCGCCGTGCATCTCGAGCACGGCATCGATGTGGCACGCAGTGTGGTGCTGCGGCTGTTCGCCGATCTGCTCGAGCGCGGTCCCCGGATGGGGGCCGGGCTCGACTGGAAGACCAGCCTGCAGGAGCTGACCGCCGAGCGCGGTATCGGCGTGCCCAGCTACGAGATCACCTCCACCGGACCCGACCACGACAAGGAGTTCACCGCCACCGCGGTGATCGGCGGGAAGGGTTACGGCCAGGGGGTGGGCCGCTCCAAGAAGGAAGCGGAGCAGAAGGCCGCGGGCGCGGCCTACAAGGCGTTGAACGCCGAGAACGCGCCCGAGGGTTCAGACGGCTCGAAGAGCTAGATGCCCGAACTCCCCGAGGTCGAAGTCGTCCGGCGCGGGCTCACCGAGCATGTGGTGGGCCGCGTCCTGGACCGGGTGACCGTCAAGCATCCGCGCTCGGTGCGCCGCCACGAACTCGGCGGGGACGATCTCGCCGCCCGGCTGGCCGGACTGCGCGTGGACGGCGCGCAGCGGCGGGGCAAATTCCTGTGGCTCACCTTCGATGAGCCCGATACCTCCCTCGTCGTGCATCTGGGCATGTCCGGGCAGATGCTGGTGCAGCCCGCGACCGCGCCGCTGGAGAAGCACGCGCACATCATCGCCGCCCTCGACGACGGCAATGAGCTGCGATTCGTGGATCAGCGCACGTTCGGCGGCTGGATGCTCTCGGATCTGGTCGAGGTGGACGGCACCTGGGTGCCGGAGTCCGCGGCGCATATCGCGCGCGATCCGCTGGATCCCCGTTTCGACGCCGACGCCGTCGTGAAGACGTTGCGCGGCAAGCATTCCGAGATCAAACGGCTGCTGCTGGATCAGACCGTGGTGTCCGGGGTCGGCAACATCTATGCCGATGAAGCGTTGTGGCGGGCCAAGATTCACGGTGAGCGCGAGGCGGCCAAGCTGAGCAAGCCAGCATTGCACACGCTGCTGACCGAGACCCAGCACGTCATGGGTGAGGCGTTGCAGGCCGGGGGCACCTCCTTCGACGCCCTGTACGTGAACGTCAACGGGCAGTCCGGGTACTTCGAGCGCTCGCTCAATGCCTACGGACGCGAGGACGAGCCGTGCCGTCGCTGCGGCGCGATCATGCGGCGGGAGAAGTTCATGAACCGTTCGTCTTTCTCCTGCCCGCGCTGCCAGACCCGCCCGCGCGGCTGAGACCAGCGGGTTTAATTACCCCTCCGGCGTAGGTGATGTGATCGAGCCTCCCAATCGGGAGTGATTTGGCGCTACCTTTTTCACTAGCGGCATGCGTTGTGCCGCCTGGAGGAAACAGATGCGCAAACTGACCTACTTCGTCTCGGCCACCATCGACGGATTCATCGCCACCGATGCGGGCTCGGTCGACTTCTTCCCCGTCGGGGGCGACCACGGGCCCGCGATCATCGCGCAGTATCCCGAGACGCTGCCGACCAAGGTGCGTCAGGTGCTCGGCGTCGACAAACCCTGCCAGAACTTCGACACCGTCATCATGGGCCGCAAGACCCACGACTTCGGTGTCCGCACCGGCACTTCCAGCCCGTATGCGCACCTGCGGCAGTTCGTGGTGTCCACCACGCTGCCGGAGAACCCGGCCGCGGATGTGGAATTGATCGCCGAGAACCCGGTGGAGCGGGTGCGGGAACTCAAGCGCGAGAAGGGCCTCGGCATCTGGCTGTGCGGCGGCGGCGAGCTCGCCCAGACCCTGCTGCCCGAGATCGACCAGGTGTTCTTGAAGCTCTACCCGATCGTGCTCGGGCACGGCCGCCCGCTCTTCGGCGCGTGCGGGCAACTGCCGGAGCCCTCGCGCTTCCGGGTGATCACCAGCCGCGTCTTCGAGGACGGCGTCGCCTTCATCAAATACGGGCGGGTGCGCTAGAGGATCGCGAAGGCGATCACCGCGCCGATGGAGATGTGCGCGGCGGAGACCACCACGGACTCGATGCTGAATTCCGGGTTCTTCAGCACCGCGCCGATGTCGATGCCGAGCACGTACTCCAGGGCGCGCGCCGAAGCCACCTGTGCCGCGATGCCGACCAGGCCGTAGACGGTGGTGGCGATCAGGCCCTCGGTGAGCTTGCCCGCCTGCGCGTAGATGGCGAACACCACGATGAACGCGACGCTGAGCATGGCGGCGGAGCTGATGATCACCGAGTTGGGCAGGCCGCGGGCGACCATCGAGCGCAGCGGGCCGGGGGTGGTCCAGTCCACGGCCTGGAAGCCGAGCAGCAGCAGCACCAGGCCCAGCACCGCGTAGCACACGATCGCGCCGACGCCGTGGCCGAGCGAGTTCCAGTAGCCTGCTTCGAGCGCGAGAACCCTCATCGGTGCTCCTCCGGGTGGATCGGTCTGGTCATGGCGGTCACTGCGGGATGCGGTGCGGGACGAAGGTCGACGAGTCGTCGGTGATCAGGCCGACGGTCTCGCGGATGCCCAGTCCCGCCGAGGTGTCGCCCACGATCCAAGCACCCAGCACCGGCCGCATGCCGTCGAATTCGGGGAGCGGGTCCAGCAATTGGTAGACGTAGCCCTCTTCGCCGTAGACGCCGCCGGTCGCGGTCTCCATGCCCGCGCCGACGATGGTCATGTTCGCGCCCTCGCGGCCGAGCTTGGGTTTGCGGATGTACTCGGTGAGCTCGTGCGGGTCGTCGAGATAGGCGGGCAGCAGATTGGGGTGGCCCGGGTACATCTCCCACAGCACGGCCAGGATGGCCTTGTTGGACAGCAGAGTCTTCCACAGCGGTTCCAGCCACATGGTTTCCGGCAGCGAGGTGACCACGCGCTTGCCGAAATCGTCGTCGAGGGCCCACTCCCACGGGTAGAGCTTGAAGATGGCCTCGATGGGGGCCTCGGCCAGATCCACGAAACGGTTCAGCTCCGAGTCCCATCCGACATCCTCGATGGGGAGGGCGACGGTGTCGAAGCCGGCCTCGGCGGCGGTCTCCTGCATGTAGGCGGTGGTGACGTTGTCCTCGCCGGAGGAGTCCGCGCCCGACCAGCTGAAGTGCAGCTGACTGCCCGGCAGGGTCTCGCGCATCTCGCCCCAGCGCTCGACCAGCTTCTCGTGCAGCGAGTTCCACTGATCGTCGTCGGGGTGGGTGTCGGTGAGCCAGTGCCACTGCACGATCGCGGCCTCCAGCAGGGAGGTCGGGGTGTCGGCGTTGTACTCCAGCAGTTTCGCCGGGCCGCGGCCGTCGTAGCGCATGTCGAAGCGGCCGTAGATGTGCGGGTCGGAGCGGTGCCAGGACTTGGTGATGTGCTCCCAGCTCCATTGCGGCAGACCGAAATCGGCGAAACGTTCGGTCAGCACCACCTGTTCGACGGCGTGCAGGCACATGGTGTGCAGCACCTCCACCTGCGCCTCCATGGCGAGGATCTCGTCCATGTCGAAGACGTAGTGCACCGACTCGTCCCAGTACGGGCGCGGCTGGCCGTTGGCGTATTGCCCCGGCGAGCCGTAGACCAGGCCCTGCCCCTCGATGATCCGCTGCCAGCCCGGTCGCGGGTTGCCGCGTTCGCGTCGCACTAAGAACCGCCCTTGCCGTGAACCTTCGCGCCGAGTCCGCCGCGTTGAATGGTGCTGCCGCTCTTGGTCTTCACCGTCGCGCCCGACGGGGCGCTGATGCTGCCGCCCGACGGTGCGTGCCCGATGCTGCCGGTGCCGCCGTAGTAGTAGCGGTAGGAGTGCCCCGCCAGGAAGAAGAAGCCCGGGTGGATGCCGCTGTCGCCGCGATCGGAGGCGTCCGAGC
>NZ_JBSGBY010000403.1:0-7921 GCF_053601505.1 Nocardia sp. NPDC004722 | reverse complement strand
ACAGGCCGCCGTTCAGATTCAGGAACACGTGGCGCGGATCACCCACCGGCGCGCCGATCGTGTTGATGGTCGACTGCGCGACGGAACGCGTCGGGTTCACCCGGTCCGGGTTGAACACGATGATGCCCCAGTCCATCTGATCGCTCTTCTCGGCGATGACACCGATGCCGCCGCTGCGGGTGTACTCGGCCGCGACGCGCGCGCCGACCTCGCCGCAGTGGCCGGCGGTCAGGCCGACGAGCTGATTCTTGTTGTCGTAGCCCACGGCGGTGAGGGTGCAGTCGCTGACCTGATCCGTGGTCGTGAGGTCCTCGACGTACACCCCGGAACCACCGCCCAGCACCACCGGCGCGGCCGCGTCGGCGGGTCCGGCGAACGCCAGCACGGCGCTCGCGGCGGTGACGGCGACGGCCGCCCAGTTCAGGACTCGGGCGCGGCCCGCAGAGAGCATTTGGATTTTCCTCATCCCCCCGAAAATCGAATCGTGCGCGCGCGGTAATCGGGAGTCCGGCAGCGCGCACGCGGAGCATGTCATGCCGGTACCCGAGAAGCAAGTCTCCACTCGGATGGCCGATCCGGTGACCTATTCGGAAGGCATTATCCGCCAACCGGTTCCGACGTGACGAAAACCAGCTTGGCCGTGTCGGTACCCCGTGATAGAACTCCGGGCAGTGGTGATCGCACCACGGAGTGCAATCGGAGCGGCCATTCATGCGCGGCCGCTGCCAAATGGGGAGAATTTTCAATGGCTTTCTCGGGCAAACTTGCCTTGACCATGTTCGTCTCGGCCGCGGCCGTGCTGGTGTCTTCGCTGGGGGCGGGCACCGCCAACGCCGAGCGCGGCCCGGACGGCTCGCTGTACGGCTCGCTCGCGCTGAGCACCGACGGGGGGACCTTCTACGGCGCGGCCTGGAACTACCCGAACTGGCGTTCCTCCGACGCGGACGCCATCGGCCAGTGCGCGCACAGCGGCTGCAAGGTGCTGGCGCAGTTCCGTGACGGGTGCGGCGCCATCGCCGAAAGTGCCGATCACACCTACTACTACGGCGGTTCGGGCAGCAATCGCGCCGACGCCGAGAACGACGCCATGACCCGGCTGACCAACTTCATGCCGAACCCGCCCGCCATGTTCGGTAGCTCGGCCCCGGCCAAGCAGTCCGTGCACATCCGCTACACGCAGTGCACCGACGGCGCGTAGAGCGGGGCACCGCCGGGGCGTAAATTAGCCCTTGACCTTGACGCTACGTCAACTTGCATCCTGAATTCGTCGAGGAGAACGAGAGGATACGAAAGGCCGGAACGTGAGTGCCGAATGGTCGATCCAGGAATTGGCGAAAGTGGCCCACACCACAAGCCGCACGCTGCGGCATTACGGTGACCTCGGGTTACTGCCGCCCAGCCGGATCGGTTCCAATGGCTATCGCTATTACGACCAGGAATCCCTCGTGCGATTGCAGCGCATCCTTTTGCTCCGGGAACTCGGTCTCGGCCTGCCGGCCATCGCCGAAGTCCTCGCGGGGCAAAAGGACACCGCGACCGCCTTGCACGCACATCTGGAATTGCTGAAACAGGAGCAGGACCGGATCGCGCGGCAAATCGCCTCGGTGCAAACCACATTGCGCAAGACGGAAGCAGGTGAACAGCTCGTGGCAGACGAGGTATTCGACGGATTCGACCACGCCCAGTACAAGGACGAGGTCATCGAGCGCTGGGGTGAGGACGCCTGGCGCAGTAGCAACGACTGGTGGAAGTCCAAGAGCGACGCCGAGAAGAAGGCGTTCCAGCAGACCCACCTCGACATCGCCGCCGACTACGGCCGCGCCCACGCGGCGGGCCTCCCGGTAGACGGCGATGAGGTACAGGCCATCGTGCAACGCCACTACGACTGGGTCAGCGCGGCACCCTCGGCCGGGACGATTACCGCCCAGTACTTCAACAATCTCGCCGACATGTACGTCGCTGACACGCGTTTCGCCGCCAACTACGACAAGCACGGCGCGGGCACCACCGAGTACGTACGCGACGCGATCCACGCCTACACCGCGAAGATGTAGCCGGAAAACGAGTCTCCGCAGCCCCTTTCGGCACCCGCCGGAAGGGGCTGCGGGCGTCTGCGGTTACCCGCCCGATAACCCGTTCGTGCATGTCAGCGCCCCGGAGTACAGTTCGCCCAGAGTGTTCAGGGGGAGGAGACCCGATGAGTTATCCGTACGATTCGTCCGGCCGGTCCGGTGCGCAGGATCAGCCACAACCGGGCTTCGCGCCGCTGGAATACCCGCCGCAGTCGGGCCTGCCGCCCATCGAGACGCCGCCGCCTTCCGCCTATTCACAGCAGTCCGGTTATCCACAGCAGCCCGGCTTCCCGCCGCCCGCCGGTTATCCACAGCAGCCGAGCGCCGCCTACCCGGGCTATCCGACGCCGCCGATGTACTCGCCGTACGCGATTCAGCAGACCAAGGCGAGCGGCGGCACCGCCATCACCGCCGGGGTGCTGGCGATGATCGCGGGCGTGCTGTCCATCCTGGTCGCCATCGTCATGCTCATCGCCAGTGCCGCGGTGAGCAGTGACGACAGCTCCTACCGCGACGGCACCGGCTACCGCCACCACGAATCGGGGCTCGTCGCTGTCCTGATCGGCTTCGGCGTGCTGGTGCTGGTGGTCGGCGCGCTGTGGTGCACCGGCGCGACCATGCTGTTCCTGCGCAAGGCCGCCGGGCGCTGGATTCTGATCGTCATGTCCGCGCTCGCGGTGGTGCTGGGCGTCATCTCGTTCGCGATCCGCCCGGGCTCGGGCGCGATCGGGCTGATCTTCTCGATCGCCATCCTGGTGCTCGCCTCGGTGCCACCCACCGGCCGCTGGATCGCGGAGGGCAAGCAACCGGCCGTGCCCGCGCAGCCGTACTACCCGTACTACTGAGTTCGAAAAGCACACCGCCGCCCGGTCGAAAGACCGGGCGGCGGTGTCGTTTTCAGCGGATCAAGCAGCGCACATGGACTGCATGACACCGCGCAGGATCGGCGCGCCGTAGGTGGCGGGCGCGAAGGCGATGGTCTCGGCGATGCCGAGCGGCGTCGTGATGGTCGAGGCCACGCCGGTGAAGCCCGCGATGGTGTTGCCGACGGTCAGCAGCAGGCTGGTGGTGTCGAGCGCGAAGGTGATGAGCGAGAAGACGTTCTCCACCTTCACATCCCCGAGCGCCACGGTGTTGAGTGCGCGGCCCTCGTAGATGTCGAAGCCCAGGTTGGCCAGGAAGGTGAGCGGGCCGTAGTCCAGCGCGTCCACGATCGGCCCGAGCTGCTCGGTGCGGCGCAGCATCATGACGTCGGCGACCCGGTTGTCCCGCAGGAAGCCCTGCAGCGCATCGGCATTGGCGTTCACCGCGGCCGGATCGACGGGCAGCGACGCGGTGGTCAGGAAGTTGCGGGTGCGCTCGACCAGGTCGGCGGTCTTGAGCTCGGCGATCGGCGTACAGGTGCCGTCGGCCTTCACGACCTGGTTGGCCAGGTCGATCAGCGGCTGCGGCAGGTCGACATGCTCATCGGGCAGATCCAGCTGCAGCTTCTGATAGACGGTGTGCGCGTCGCAACCCACCGACAGCTGCGACTGCACCGCGCGCGCCAGCGATTTCACGCCGTTGAACAGCGCACCCACGATCGGCTTGAGCACGAAGCCGACGGTCGGCACCAGGCTGGCGGCGAACTGGGCCGGGATCTTCACGATGCGGGTGGCGAGGATGAACACCTCGACCACATCGCGCACCTTCAGCTGCGAGACCGCGACGGTCTGGTGCACCTGGCCGGTGCGCACCGCGTCGAGGCTGTTGACCAGGTAGGTGACGATCGGGTCGTCGAGGAACTGGGTGCGGTCGTTCACCTCGTCCGGGCTCAGCGGCAGGAATCCGCGCCGGTGCACGTGCATCGAGGCGACGTTCTGCCGGAAGTCGTTGACGGACTGGTCGTATGCGGCCTGTTGCCCGGCCGGCACGACCGTGCGGACGGCGGTCGCGGCCGCGCTGATGACGTCGTCGAAGGTGGCCGCGCCGGGCTTGCCGCAGAGGCCGTCCGCGTCGGCGATCTCGGCGGCGGCGAGGGCGTCGCCGTCGTCGGCGCGGGCCGGGGCGGCGCCCGGCACCAGGGCGACCGTGCCGAGCACGGCCGTGATGGAGAGCGCGCCCACGAGTGGGGCGAGGCGAGCGAGGCGCATGTTCATCAGGTCTTTCGGGTCCAGCTGGTGTCACGTCCGCGCAAACACACGGCAAAAACTGGTCGTACGATCAGTTCGAGTGGTTATGTAATACAGCTCTCGTGACGCAGCTGTCTGCGGTTTCGTGAACACTGCGCAAAAAGATCTCGACCAATCCCGCCCAGCGGGATGACCGCGATCACTTCCCGGCCTACTCTCGCGGGGTCGGCCGCCGGTCCCGGCAAAGCGGCGGCATCGCCTCCGTGTGAACCTTGCCAACCCACCCCGATGGAGCCCCCGCACGCTTTCGGGAGATGCCGGTACGCTGGGCACCCGTGACCGTCGCATCCCCCTTCGACCTCATTGTTGTCGGCTCCGGCTTCTTCGGACTGACCATTGCGGAACGCACCGCCAACCTGCTCGGCAAGCGAGTCCTGGTGGTGGACCGTCGCTATCACCTGGGCGGGAACGCCTACTCCGAGGCGGACCCGGAAACCGGGATCGAGGTCCACAAGTACGGGGCTCACCTCTTCCACACCTCCAACAAGCGGGTGTGGGACTACGTCAACGAGTTCACCGAGTTCACCAACTACCAGCACCGGGTCTTCGGCCTGCACAAGGGCCAGGCGTACCCGCTGCCCATGGGCCTGGCCATGATCTCGCAGTTCTTCGGCCGCTACTACACGCCGGACGAGGCGCGTGCCCTGATCGCCGAGCAGTCCGCGGAGATCGCCAGCGGCGACGTGACCAATCTCGAGGAGAAGGGCATCTCGCTGATCGGCCGCCCGCTCTACGAGGCGTTCATCCGCGACTACACCGCCAAGCAGTGGCAGACCGATCCCAAGGAACTGCCCGCCAACATCATCACCCGGCTGCCGGTCCGCTACACCTTCGACAGCCGCTACTTCAACGACACCTACGAGGGTCTGCCCAAGGACGGCTACACCGCGTGGCTGACCAAGATGGCGGAGAGCCCGAACATCGAGGTGCGCCTGGACACCGACTGGTTCGACGTGCGGGACGAGATCCGCGCCGCGAACCCGGACGCCCCGGTCGTCTACACCGGCCCGCTGGACCAGTACTTCGACTATGCCGACGGCGAACTCGGCTGGCGCACCATCGATTTCGAGACCGAGGTGCTCGAGACCGGTGACTTCCAGGGCATCCCCGTCATGAACTACAACGACGCGGACGTGCCGTTCACCCGCATCATCGAGCCGCGCCACTTCCACCCCGAGCGCAGCGGCACCTACCCGAACGACAAGACGGTCATCATGCGCGAGTTCTCGCGCTTCGCCCAGACCGGCGACGAACCGTACTACCCCATCAACACCCCCGAGGACCGCGCCAAGGTGCTCGCCTACCGCGAGCGCGCCAAGGCCGAAACCGCCTCGAACAAAGTGCTTTTCGGTGGCCGCCTGGGCACCTACCAGTACCTGGACATGCACATGGCCATCGGCGCGGCGCTCAGCATGTTCGACAACGTGCTGCGCCCGCACCTGGAATCCGGTGCGCCGCTGGTGGACACCGCCGAATGACCGCCCAACTGACTCGGGAAGACATGAGCACCGAGACCCGCGCCGTATCCCTGCTCCAGCGCGTCATCCTGCCCCGGCCGGGTGAGCCGCTCGACGTCCGCAAGCTGTACCTCGAGGAATCCGAGACCAATGCCCGTCGCGCGCACGCGATCACGCGCACCGCGCTGGCCATCGGCGCGGAGTCCGAGGTCTCCTTCTGTACCTACTTCAACGCGGTCCCGGCCAGCTACTGGCGACGCTGGAGCGTGCTGAAGTCGGTGGTGCTGAAGCTGGAGCTCTCCGGCCACGGCCGCGTGGACGTCTACCGCTCCAAGGCCGACGGTTCGCGAATCCACGTGCAGGGCAGCGAGTTCAGCACGCCGGGCGACGGCGCGGCGGCCGCGGACTTCGTCGAGTTCGAGGTGGATCTGGGCCCGTTCGAGGACGGCGGCTGGATCTGGTTCGACATCACCACCGACAGCCATGTCGAAATGCGCAGCGGCGGTTGGTACGCGCCGATCGAGGCGCCCGGTGAGGGCAGCATCGCCGTCGGCATGCCGACCTTCAACCGCCCGACCGACGCGGTGAAGACGCTGACCGCGCTCGGCTCGGATCCGCTGGTGCTGGAGAAGATCAAGGCCGTCATCATTCCGGACCAGGGCAACCGCAAGGTCGTCGACGAGCCCGGCTTCACCGAGGCCGCGGCCCGCCTGGGCGGTCGCCTCGCGATTCACGATCAGCCGAACCTCGGCGGCTCCGGCGGGTACAGCCGGGTCATGTACGAGGCGCTCAAGACCACCGATGCCGAATACATCGTCTACATGGACGACGACATCGAGATCGAGCCGGACTGCATCCTGCGCGCGCTGGCGTTCTCGCGTTTCGCCAAGTCGCCCATCCTGACCGGCGGCCAGATGCTCAACCTGCAGGAGCGTTCGCACCTGCACACCATGGGCGAGATCGTGGATCGTTCCATCTTCATGTGGACCGCGCCCGCGACCGTCGAGTACGACCACGATTTCTCCAAGTACCCGCTGCGCGACCGCGACAACTCCAAGCTGCTGCACCGGCGCATCGACGTCGACTTCAACGGCTGGTGGACCTGCGTGATCCCGCGTCAGGTGGCCGAGGAGATCGGGCAGCCGCTGCCGTTGTTCCTGAAGTGGGACGACGTCGAATACGGTTTGCGCGCACGCGAACACGGCTACCCGACTGTCACCCTGCCCGGTGCGGCTGTGTGGCACATGGCCTGGTCCGACAAGGACGACGCCATCGACTGGCAGGCGTACTTCCACCTGCGCAACCGTCTGGTGGTCGCCTCGCTGCACCTCCCGAACGACGGCCGTCCCATGGTGGTCAACACCATCAAGGCGACGCTGAAACACCTGCTGTGCCTGGAGTATTCGACGGTCGCCATCCAGAACGAGGCGATCCGCGACTACCTGGCGGGCCCGGACAAGCTGTTCGAGCTGCTGCCGTCCGCGCTGGGCAAGGTGCACGCCATGCGCAAGGACTTCCCGGATGCGGTGATCGTGCCGTCCTCCACCGAGCTGCCCATGGCCTCGCACGCCGAGGTCGGTGCCGTCGGTGAGCCGGGCAATCCGCTGGCCAAGGTGACCAGGCTCGGCAAGGGCGTGCTGCACAACTTCCGCAAGGCCAACCCGAAGCATCACGAGACCCCGCAGCTGAACGTCCCCACGCTGGACGCGCGCTGGTTCCTGCTCTCGCAGGTGGACGGCGTCACCGTTACCACCGCCGACGGCCGCGGCGTCGTCTACCGTAAGCGGGATCCGCGAAAGGCCATGGAGCTGTTCAAGGAAGCGATGCGCCTGCGCAAGGAGCTGGCCGAGCGCTTCCCGGAGGTGCGTGAGCAGTATCGTCGCGCGCACGCTCACCTCACCAGCAAGGCCGCGTGGGAGAACGTCTTCGGTATCGATACGCAATCAAGGAACGAGCCCAAATGACGGCTGCACAGCCAACTTCGAGCCCGGACCGCGGACTGCACGTGGTCCCGGACGCACCGGCGGCCCCGGTCGCGTCCCCGGCCGAGGTCAAGATCATCAACCTGGTGCAGGGCACCATCGGCCAGAACCCGGCGGTCATCAAGGCCGCGCGCGGGATGTCGCACTTCGGTGAGCATTCGCTGGGCTGGCTCGGCATCGCCGCGGTCGGCGCGCTGGTCGACAAGCCGCGCCGCCGGGAGTGGGCCGGGGTCGCGGTC
>NZ_JBSGBY010000402.1:0-7932 GCF_053601505.1 Nocardia sp. NPDC004722 | reverse complement strand
GACACGGTCAACGTGCACGTGAAGGTTATCGAAGGCAACAAGGAACGCGTCCAGGGAAGACCGTGCAGCAGCACATGATCGGGTTCGTACCGGTCGCCCACGATCCAGGTTCGACTGCCCGCGACCGTCTCGAAACCGTAGGGGCGCGACCACGGTGCGGCCGCGCCGAAGCGTTCCGCGATGAGGTCGTCGGCCCAGGTGCGCAGCGCCTCGTCGGCGGCGGGCATCGCCAGATTCGCGGCGGCGGCGAAGGATCGGGCCGACTCCGTCGGGTAGCGGTCGGTCGAGAGGAACGACAGCGTCTCGGGATCGGCCCCCGTCAGCTGCCGAGGCAGGCGGCGCAGCAGGCCGACCGGGACACTGCGGCTCGGCGCCCGCACCCCCAGGTGAACGGCGAGCGTGCGAATCAATTCCGGCAGCCGTGGCGTGTTGTCGTCGAGCACCCAATAGCGCTCGCCCGCAGGCGATTCGGGAATGCGAACCAGGAACCGCACGAAGTAGTCGAGGGTGACGATCGGCACGAACACCTCGGGGCCGCCCGGAATCGCGGGCAGCCGCCCTGCCCAGAGATCCCGGACCAGCCCGGCCAGGCCGATGTGCTGCCCCGGCCCGATCACGGTGCTCGGATTGGCGATGCTCAGGGGCACACCGCGTGCGGCGGCCAGCTTCCGGACCGCGAGATCGCCCTCGAACTTCGACGCCTCGTAGGCTCCCAGCCCCGCGTAGTCAGGTTCGCCATCGGGCGCACTCACCCGGTATCCGCTCACGTGTACCAACCGCCGCAAGGCGGGCAGGGTCGCGGCCCATTCGAGGACGTTGATCGCCCCGATCACATTGGTGGCCCGGGCTTCTCGTTCCCCGAGTCCGAAGGCGTACCGGGCGGCGGTGTTGTAGACGTCGCGGGCCTCGGGCAATCCGGTGAGCGGTTCGGTGATGTCGGCGGTGACGACGGTCAGCCCGGCCAGCTCGACCCCGCGCGCGGCGAGCCACGGCGTGAGGGTGTCGTCGCGGACCACCGCCGCGACTGTTCGCCCTTCGCCGAGGAGCTCGGCGACCAGTGATCGGCCGATGAATCCCGTTGCGCCGAAGACGATTGCATCCATACCCACTCCATAAATAGATCGGTCTACATATTTCTTGGTCAGGAAGGAGGGCCGACGTCACGTCGGCCCGAATTCACTTGCGGGAGTTCAGCGCAGCCAGACCGCGATCTGCCGGGCCACCCGGTTCAGCGGTTCCCGGTCGCGATGCGCCCGGGCCAGGATCAGCGCGCCCTCGATGAGCGCGAGAATCGTGGTCGCGAGGTCATCGCCCCCGGGCTGCCCGGCCAGGCGCGCACGCAGAATGTCCTCCCACGAGGAGTAGACCTCCGCGCACACCTCCTGGATCGAGTCGTTGGAGGCGGCCGTCTCGAGCGCCACGGTGGCGACCGGACAACCCTTGCGCCACTCCGACTCCTCGAGCCGGTCCCCCAGTTGCCGCAGCACCAGGTCGACGACGTCGGCCACCGGCAGCTCGGAATCGGCCAGTGCCCCCAAGGAATCGCCGATCGCCGCGCCCGCCCGGCGCACGGACTCCCCGACCAGCTGGTCCTTGCCGCCCGGGAAGTGGAAATACAGCGAGCCCCGGGGCGCGCCGCTGCGCGCGATCACCTGGTTGAGCCCGGTGCCGAAATACCCTGCGGCCTCGACCGACTCCTGTGTCGCGTCCAGCAGCCGGTCGCGCGTCTCGGCGCCCTTCTGACCCATACCCGAGAAAGTAGACCGATCTACATATTCCCGTCAACCCCGGACCGCCCGCCGACCGCGTCGATATTGGCTTGGCCGACAACCACACCGCCGTCTAGAGTCTCCAATGCGCAAGGAGCGCAAGCTGAAACCGAAGTTCGATGTGATCGGCTCAGCGGCACAGTGGGGGTTCGAGTCCCTCTCCCGCCATTCGAGGCGGGATAGCCCAAACGGCAGAGGCACCGCGGCCGACTCAAACTCACATTATCGCTCCAGCTTCAGCATTCGCCGCCGAACGCCGAATCGAAGGAACGGGTAGTCAGCGTGAAGGTTGCGGGTTCAACTCCCGCCGGCTCAGCCACCGATGGGCCGTAGCTCAAACGTAGAGCGTCACGTCAACTTCAGACTCAGCTCGTTCTTAAACGTGTCGGCGTGCCGCAATTGGCGGCCCCCGAGGCCCCGGGGCAGGCTACGCCCCGGGGCTTCCCTAATTCCCCGGCAGCCGGAATCCGACCTGCGCGCCACCACCCGGGCGATCGATCGCGAAGACCGTGCCGCCGTGGGCGGTGACGATGTCGTGGACGATGGCCAGACCCAGACCCGAGCCTGGCGTGGAACGGGTGCGGTCGGCGCGGTAGAAACGGTCGAACACCGCCTCCCGGTCTGCCGCCTCGATGCCGGGACCGCGATCCAGGACCGCCAATTCCGTTCCACGGATGTACATCTCGATCTCCGTATCGGAGGGGCTGAACTTGAGTGCGTTGTCCAGCAGGTTGTCCACACAGCGGGCCAGCGCCCGGGGGCGCGCGGCGAGGGTGGCCGGGTTCGTCACGGAAACGGTGATGATCCGGCCGGTGCGACGGCGGAAACGCTGGGCGGACTCCTCGGCCAGGGTGGAAAGATCCAGCGGCGCGGGGGTTTCGGTGGTGTGCTGGTCGGTAGCGAGTTCGACGAGTTCGCCGACCAGGGCGTCGAGGGCCTTGGCCTCCTGGACCAGGGTGGTGAGGACCTGGGATTCGTCGGCCGGGTCGAGGCGGCCCTTGGCGCGCTGGAGGAGTTCGGCGCTGCCGCGGACCGAGGTGAGCGGGGTGCGCAGTTCGTGTCCGGCGTCCTGGACCAGGCGGTGCTGCTGGGCCCGGGACAGGCGCAGGGCGGCGAGCATGGCGTTGAAATCGCGCGTCAGATCGCCGATTTCGTCGTTACCCGCCTCGGGGAGCACGGTGGTCAGCTCGCGGGTGGTGGTGATGCGCTGGGTCGCCTGGGCGAGGCGGCGCATGGGGCGCAGGATGCGGCCGATGGCCAGCCAGGCGGTCAGGGCGACCAGCAGCACGGCGACGGTGGTGATCGAGGCGGTGCGCCAGAGGAATTCGCGGTCGACGCGTTCGACCTCGGCGTAGTCCTGGCCGACCATGACCGCGCCGCCGCCGGGGCGCGCCTTGGTCAGGACGCCGTAGGAGATGTCGCCGACCATGACCTCGGTCTCGGCGCTGCCGCTCCCGGATCTGGCGATGGCGAGATCGGTGTCGTTGACCGGCAACGGATCTCGCCCCGCGGTCAGCGGCCGCACGGTCCCGTCGGCGAGCAGCAGTTGCTCGGTCATATCGGAGCGCACGGGCAGCATCGTCCCCGCTGGGGCCGCCCCGCTCGGTGCCGACGGGCCCGACGTGGCGGCGCCACCGGGCGCGGACTGGTTCTCCGCCGCGCGCAGCACAGCCAGCACCGTGTCGGCCCGGTCACCCAGGCTGCGGTCGACTTGCGCTGCCACCAGCGGGGATACGCTGCGATACGCCGTCACCAGGGCGACCACGATGGCCACCACGGTCGCGGTGAACACCACCAGGGTGAGCCGGGTCCGCATCACGCCGCCTTCACGGTGAAGCCGACATTGCGGACGGTCTGGATGAGTCGCGGCGCGCCGCCCTCCTCGGTCTTGCGCCGCAGATACCCGATGTACACATCCAGCGACCGCGACTCGGTGTCGAAGTCGAAGCCCCAGATGTGTTCGTAGATCTGACCTCTGGTGAGCACCACCGGCGCATTGCGCAACAGCAGCTCCAGCACGTCGAACTCCGTGCGGGTGAGCTCCAGCAGCCGGTCCCCGCGCCGGACCTCCCGGGTAGCGGGGTTCAGGCTGAGGTCGGCGACCGCCAGCACCGCGGGTTCGGCGGGTGCGCTGCGCCGCAGCAGCGCGCGCAGCCGGGCGAGCAGTTCCTCGGTGTCGAACGGCTTGCCGAGGTAGTCGTCGGCCCCGGCGTCGAGTCCGGCGACCCGGTCCCCGGCCTGTCCCCGCGCGGTGAGCACGAGGATCGGCAGCCTGTCCCCGCGTCGCCGCAACGTCCGGCACAGTGACAGCCCGTCCAGGCGCGGCATCACCACATCCACCACCGCCAGATCCGGCCGGTCGGTCTCGAGCAGGTCCAGGGCCTCCCGCCCGTCGCAGGCCACGCTCACCCGATACCCCTCGAACCGCAGCAACTGTTCGAGGGTGCTGCGCACATTCGGATCGTCCTCGACCACGAGCACTTTCGCTGATGCCATCGGGTCAGTCTGGTCGGTGGCGGACACCGTCATCGCAGGGCTCCCGTCAGTTCGTGACCGGGGCCACGACGATCGGCGGCAGCGCGGCGACGCACTCCGCGCCCGTCACCGCGCCGGTGCGTACGAAGCCCGCGACGAGGCCGACCACGCAGCCGCTCGGTTCCAGATCCGGCACATGCCCGGTATTGGGCACCGAAATGAAGGTCGCGCGCGGGAATTTCGCGGCCACCAGCTTGCCGTTGGCGTCGGGGGTGATGGCGTCCAGGTCACCCGACAGCACCAGTACCGGGACATCCGGCAGCGGGGTGGTCACCTGGTCGGGCCGCTGATGTCCGGGGATGCCGGGCCAGCGCAGACAGGCGTCGCCGCCGTCGCGCTGTCCCGCGGTGAAGCCTTCGGCGCTGAACGCCCCGTACTGGCCCGCGGTCTCGGCCAGACGCTGCCGGTACTGCTGCTCGCGCTGCGGCAGCGCCGCGTCCCGCGACCAGAGCGACGGATAGTCGTTGCACGCCACCGTGATGTAGAGCCCGATGTTCTCGTAGGCGGGCTCCTCGGTGGTGAGCCGGACGAACTCGGTCAGACCGGTGTCGTCGCCGCGCACGGAAGCATGCAGGGCGGCGGGCAGCAGACCCAGCGGGGTCATGTGCTCCGGGGCCGCGCCGACATTGCTGGTGGCGGCCTCGAAGACCAGGCTCGCCAGCTTGGCCTCGGTCAGCAGTACGTCGGACTTGGCCCGCACCGGCAGCGGATGCTCACGCAGGCGGGTCGCCACCGTGTGCAGATCCTCGACGGCGATGTTGCCGTCACAGGCCCGGCTGCGCTCGCAGATGCGTTGCAGTGCAAGGGAGACCGCCGCCGCGTTGGGCCGTTGCAGCGGGTCGTGATCGGCGGGGTAAGCGCCGGTGAGCACCATCGAGGCGACGCGGTCGGGATGGCGCTGGGCGTAGACCGGCATCAGATAGGTCCCGTAGGAGATGCCGTACGGGATCACCTTGTCGATGCCGAGGCGATCCCGTACCGCGTCGAAGTCGTCCACCGTGGCCGCCGAGGTGTACCCGGCCGCCTTGTCCCCCAGCCGATCCGCGCACCGGTCGACCGCATCCCGCTGCTGTTCACGGGTGCCCAGCTGATACTCGTCGGCCCCCACACCACAGTCGATCGCGCCGGACACCCCGGTGCCGCGCGGATCGATCAGCAGCACATCATGATCGGTGAGCAGTCCGGCCGTGACCTGGGCGGCCTCGGCCGCATGCGAGATCATCGGCACGCCGGGCCCGCCCGGATTGGGCAGGATCGTCCCCGCCGCCCGCTGCCCGCCCGGATGCTTGATCAGCGCGTACCCGACCTCGACGGTGCCCAGTTCCGCCCGGCCCTCGACCAGCGGCCGCGTCACGGTGCCGCAGTCCACCGCGTACCCCTCGACCGTCGGGCACCACGGCAGCGCGCGATCCCGCTCCCCCGCATCGCATCCCGTGATCAAACCCGCAGCTATCGCCGCGACCGCGGCCAAACCCATCCCGGACCGTATTCCAGCGCGCATGCCCTCGGCTCCCTCATCCGTGCGCCGCCCGGCACTTCCGGGCGGCTCACAGGAATCGTGCGCGGCCGAGGTCAAACCCGATTCAAACGAATGACAAAGGCGTGTAAGAATCCGCGCCCGAGAATCGGGACACTACTTTCCGGACCCTTCCGGCAATACGAGCGAGCCGTAACCACGCTGTCCGAGGGCCTTATTGGCGGTGCGGGCATAGGTCAGGCCCAGCACCGACGGGTTCAGATTGAACAGGTACGGCTGCTCGAGCCAGTTCGCGGGCGAGTACATCGCCTGCAACAGTTCGATCGCATGCCCCTGCACCGATCCCTGCCTGCCCAGTACCACGTAGCAGCAGGAACCGGCCTTGTAGTCATAGCCTTTGAACTTCTTCCAGAGGTTCATGGTCGCGCCGATGCTCAACAGCCAGTTCGAGAACTCCTGCGACGGATAGTTCTGTAGGTCGATCCCGAATCCGCTGACCGCGGCGACATATCCATGCTGGGTGACCTTGTTGAGATCGGTCATCATGGCGTGATAGATCGACGGATTCGGTTTCAGCGTCTGCCCGACATACGTCTGGTAGTACAGGTGGCACATGATCGGCTCATAGGTGTGCGGATCGTAGAGCGCCAGTTGATATCCGCCCACCGGCGCCACCTGGCCGGGCCCGACGATGTGCGGCGGGGGCGGTTCCACCGGCGGCGACGCCACCGCCACATTGCCGTTGGTGATGATGCCCCAACCGGTGGAGACATTGCCGCCGCCGGGTGCGGTGCCCGGGGTGTAGTCGGTGTCGGCGAAGACCAGGATCGCGCCGTTCGTGTACGCCTCCAACGCATCCGCCACCGCGGCGGCCTGCTGGCCGTAGAACAGGTGCGTCAACGGTTTCAGGGTGTACTCGATGACCGCCGGGTTCTTCATGACCGCGTTCGACCACTGGGTGAAGATGCCGACGTGGTTGTCGCCGTAGCTGGGGTTGAGGGCGTCGAGGATGGAGTTGTCGCCGCCGGTGGCGCTGACGGTGACCAGCCGGCTGTTGGACCAGCTCTTGCCGAGGGTGTCCCACTGCGTCTTGGATTCGGCCTTGCCCGAGGTGAATACGGCCTTGTACTCGAGCGTGATGTTGGCGCTGACCGACTGCTGGTTGGAGGAGTAACTGGTCTGCACGGCCTCGTAGTAGTCGAGGCTGCCGCCCACGACGACCCGGTCGACCAAATGGGTTCCCCACTTGCGGAACATCGAGAAGAATTGCTCTTGATTCTGCGGGGTGAAGGTATCCGGCAGGTTCTTCACATCCGGATCATTGCGGAAAGCCGGGGTCTGCATGTCCGGTGATCGGTCACCGAGCAGGAGATCCCACGCGGTGAAGTCGGCTTCATAAATGCCGTAATAGTATGACTGGTCGGTATTTACAGTTTTCTGGTAGGCCAGGTCGAACTGGCCGCTGAACGCGCCGTAGGAGGCCTTGACGCCCGCCTTCTGCGAGAAATGCGACTGGAACTGTTCGACCGTGTTGTAAACATAGGACGAACCCGTGGTGTGGGTGGACTCGGTGGGCTGGGCGTTCTGCGGCACCTGATAGACGATCCCGGTCGGGGGATATTCCCAGGTCTTGTCCTCCGGACCAAGAGCGATTATCTGCGGCATGAGCGACTTGGCGCTATAGGTTCCCAGAATATTGAATCCGCGCCCGATAGCGGAGGCGCCGGGTATCAACGACATGGTGTGATCCTTCCTTTGTCGTCCCCAGAGCAATGGTAGGGTTTACGCGGTCGAAACAACTTGCACTCCAAAGGAATTAAGAAACATACCCGCGGTCTCACAATTTCAGCCCCACGTGCGCCGGAAACGGCGCGCGGGGGCTTCGCGTGAAATCTGCTGAGTCAGTTCAATAATCCTGTTTGTCCGGCTCTCGGCGTTTCCTGTCGACCACCCCTGGAACCAACCAGTTCCTTTGGTATGTTCGCGGCGGTGTAGAGAAATCGACCGAACGATCCGAACAAGGGGTGTGGACCTTGTCCTTTCGAACAGTGCGATCCAGCAACGCGGCGGGGCGATCCAGCAACCCCGCAGGGCGATCCAGCAAACTCGCGGGCAGCGTCGCCGCGGCCGCCCTGACGGCCGCCGGAATCC
>NZ_JBSGBY010000401.1:0-7944 GCF_053601505.1 Nocardia sp. NPDC004722 | reverse complement strand
CCGCTTCGCCAAACTCGCCGACATCCGCCCGATGTGGACCCCGCGGCCCCGCCCGCAACGCTCCTCGGGCGGCGTTTTCGGCCACCTGGTTCCGGCCGAGAAGTCCAGTCGCACCAGCGATTCCGGCATCAAGCCCATCGTCATGACCTGGGAGAAGTTCCGCCGCACGGTGCTGCCCGACGCCGACCGCATCGAATACGAGGTCCCCGCCCGCTCCACCAGCTACGGGGCCATGGTCACCGCCGCCAACCCCGACGCGCCCCCGATCATCCAGTGGGACAACGAAACCCACCGCAACCCCGTCACCTGGTACCTCTACGTGGACGGCTCGAAACCCGCCCAGTGGGGCCTGCGGCCCGGCGAACTCCGTGACGTCACCGCCGTCGTCGCCCACCCCGCCACCTGGAACGTCGACGACGACCGCACCGCCCGCGAACAGAGCGTCATGTTCACCCTCGCCGGAACAACCGACACCGGCTACACCAAGGGCGCGGGTTTCTTCCCCGCCTACCTCCGCAGCGACCTCCACGAAATCCGCAAGACCCTCGAGGCCCACACCCTCGAAGCAGTCGTCGCCGGCCGCGACGAAGCCGAAGCCTGCGGCCTCCTCATCTCCAAAGGCCCTATCGACCACACCTTCCACGTCACCACCGACACCATCCGCACGCCTTACACGCTCGACCGCTGGGACTGATCTCATTCGGGACCGATCCGAGCACCACGCGGCTCCGTATTACAGATGTGTATTCCGGTAATGCGGTACGTTGAGGTGCTATGAAGGTGTCGACATCTCTGCGGCTCGAGAAGGACTTGCTCGAGCATGCGCGGTCGGTGGCCGGGCAGGACGGGATCAGTGTCGCGGCGGTACTCGAGCGGATGTTGCGCGAAGACCGGATGAGGCGGGCGGTCGAGCACGCGGCCGCGATCGAACAGGCAGAAGGCCACAACTCTCCTGCCTACCTCGAACAATTGGCAGCGGAGTACGCAGCTGTCGATGGTTCGATCGCTACGCCGTGAGCGGACCTCGTCGCGGCGAGGTGTGGGCGTACCTGCCGGGCATCGCAGGACGCGCGAAGCCGTCGCACATCGGTGCCGATCGAGTCCTCATTTTGTCCAACGACGCGATCAACAGCGGTGCTATCGAGGTGGCGATGGCCGTGCCGCTGGTCACCGGCTATCGAGCCAGTTACCCGACGGTTGTCGATATCGGGCATGTGGATGATGTTGCGGTTCAGGTCTTGCCGTACAAGATTCGACCGATTCCCAAGATGTGGCTCGTCACGCGGTTGGCGTTCGTCGATCCATCGGTAGCCGAGCGCGTGCGAGACGCGATCATGGAATGCACCAGCGGTGGCTATCCACCGCTCGAGGAAATCTGAGCGGAGTCGCTGCGGTTCGCCCGGTGGGTGGGATCTAGTGGTGAAAGCGGGTGTTTCATCTCGGGGGCGGGGCTATGGTCGGGCGGTCAACGGTGGTCTGCGGCGAGGAAATACGGCATGAAGTTGATGTATGTGGTGTGGGGCGAGGGTGTGGGGGAGCGGCTTCGGGGAGAGGAGCTGCGGAATGAGTTGGGGGCGGCGGGGGTTCGCGTGTTGCAGGTGAATGTGCGCGATGAGGATGTGGCGGAGGCGCAGGTTCGGCACAGTACCTATGAGTCGCCGGTGGACGCCGTCGTGAGTGTGTGGACCGATGGGGAGCATGAACCGGTCACTGCCGCATTGCGATCCGTGGCCGCGGACGTGAACGGGTGGATCGTTCAGGAGCGGGAGCCGATCGTGCCGCCGGAGATCGCGGACGGGGTGCGGATGGACGCGCTCGCCAACTTCGCGATTCTGCGGATCCCGGAGGAGTTGACTCGGGAGGAGTGGCTGCATCGGTGGCATGACCTGCACACGCCGGTGGCCATCGAAACGCAGGCCACCTTCGGATACGTGCAGAGCACGGTGACCGAAGCCGTGACGCCGGGCAATCGCGTGGACGCGCTGGTCGAGGAGCTTTTCCCGATGGCCGCGATGACCAGCGCGCACGCCTTCTACGACACCGGCGGCGACGACGCCGAGCTGCAGCGGCGCGTCACCCGGATGATGGAGAGCGTCGTCAGCTTCGGTGCGCACCTCAACCTGGATCTCGTCCCCACCAGCCGGTACCGGTACACGCTGGGCTGATCCGCCCAGCGCGGCACCGGGTCAGAGGAACCGTGAACTCGGAACGGGCCCGGGCGAATTCACTCGATCGCTGGTGCCGGTCAGCCAGCGGTCGCGGGTGGCGGTGACGAATGCGGTGAGGACGTCGTCCGAATCGGGCGGGGTCTCGCCGTCACCCGGATCGGGAGTGGGATCGGCGTGCACGATGTCGGCGGCGATCTCGGATTCCGGTCGGGCATCGGCGGGATCGAGCACCATCTCACCCTCGACCATGCGGCGCTGCGGGCCCCACCCGGGCTCCACCATTTGCACCAGCAGGCCGCTGATGTCGGCGGTGACGGCGGGCGGATTGGTCCAGCAGGTGGCGTGTTCGAACAGGATCTGGCCCGGTGCGCGGTCGCGCAGCGTGACCGCGAGCTCCGGCTCGAGGTCGTTCAAGTCGTAGGCGACCACCAGCGTTTCCGGGCGGCCTGGGGTGTACGGCTCGGCCGGGAGACCGAGCAGTTCGGCGGCGGCCAGGCCGAGAATGCGATCGGAATGGCCGGGCAGCAAGGACACCGAGCGCGGAGTGTGTCCGGCCGCGCGCAGGATCCGGTCCGCGCGGTCGAGGGTGGTGCGGCACAGTGCCGGGTTGTCGCCGAGGTAGGCCCAGCGGCCGGTCATGCCCGCCGCGTATCCCCACGGCGACACCGTCGCCAGGTATCCGCCGGTCAGCGCGAAATGCCAGCCGCGCAGGTCCTGCGGCCCGAGCCCGCCGAGCCCGGCGACCGGATCCGCGCGTCGCAGCATGCGCCGCACCCGATCCCGGGCCGGGATCCAGCGCTCGTCCTCCGGCACCGGCAACCGCGCGAATTCCACCGCGGCCCGCTCGAAGTCACCAGCCATGATCGTGTTGTAGACCAGCAGATACCGGTCCGGCCACGGCCGCAGCGTCTCCCAGCGCTCGAGCAGCGCCAGCACCGCGTCCCGGTGACGGAACTCATCCTCGAGCGCGGTCACCAATTCGCGCAGGGCCAGTTCCGGTTTCGTGGTGCCCTCGCGCAAGGCGGCCCGCAACGCCGGAATCGCGGCGAAGGAGAGGCCGCGTTCGATGCATTCATAGCCGAATCGCAGGTACGTGTCCGGGTCCTCGGAACCCTCGGCGACCACGCCCGCGATCTCGGTCAGATCCTCGAACCCGGTGTGGGTGGCCAGTTCCCGGGCGATCGCCGCGACCTCCGCCAGCGGCGCGGTATCGGTGACGGCACGCAGCGCGAGCAGCGAACCGTGCACGTCATCGTCGGCCAGCAGGGCACGGACTTGGTGCAGTGTTTCAGTCATCGGCAACGATCCTGGGGGAGGAAAGCGGTGTCCGCAAACGGTTTTGGCGGCGCGAGGGGGTGATTCCCGCGGCCGTGTCGGATAGGGTCACGGGAGGTTTGCCGCGGTAAGGAAGCGGCGGACCGTGTGTGGAAGGAAAGTACTGCGTGTCGTATTTGCTCTATGACTTCCTGGAACCCCTGATGGGTTCGTCCGCGGCCGAATACTGGGCCAAGATCTTCGTGGTGGGGCCGCTGTAGATAGCGGTCCGGTAGCCCCTGGAGTGTGACGGGCGTCATCGGCGGCAGGCCAGGCAGTCCAGTCGTGTCGGACTGGCTATGAAGTGGCCTGCGTGGGCAGCCTAGAATCGACGTGTTCGATTCTGAGCGATCAAAACGCGTCCCGATTGGCCCACATGACCCAGGAGTTTGCCGTGACCACGCCCGACACCACCCCCACCATCGGTACCGCCCGCGTCAAGCGCGGCATGGCCGAGATGCTGAAGGGCGGTGTGATCATGGATGTCGTCACGCCGGACCAGGCCAAGATCGCCGAGGACGCGGGTGCCGTGGCCGTCATGGCGCTCGAGCGGGTGCCCGCCGACATTCGCGCCCAGGGCGGCGTGTCCCGCATGTCGGATCCGGACATGATCGACGGCATCATCAACGCCGTGTCGATCCCGGTCATGGCCAAGGCCCGCATCGGCCACTTCGTCGAGGCGCAGATCCTGCAGTCGCTCGGTGTCGACTACATCGACGAGTCCGAGGTGCTGACCCCGGCCGACTACGCCAACCACATCGACAAGTTCGCCTTCACCGTCCCGTTCGTGTGTGGCGCCACCAACCTGGGCGAGGCGCTGCGCCGGATCACCGAGGGCGCGGCCATGATTCGCTCCAAGGGTGAGGCCGGCACCGGCGACGTCTCCAACGCCACCACCCACATGCGCACCATCCGCGCCGAGATCCGCCGCCTGACCTCGCTGTCCAAGGACGAGCTGTACGTCGCGGCCAAGGAGCTGCAGGCCCCCTACGAGCTGGTCGCCGAGGTCGCCGAGACCGGCAAGCTGCCGGTCGTGATGTTCACCGCCGGTGGCATCGCCACCCCGGCCGACGCCGCCATGATGATGCAGCTCGGCGCCGAGGGCGTCTTCGTCGGCTCCGGCATCTTCAAGTCCGGCAACCCGGCCGAGCGCGCCGCCGCCATCGTCAAGGCCACCACCTTCCACGACGACCCGGACGTGCTGGCGAAGGTGTCGCGCGGCCTGGGCGAGGCCATGGTCGGCATCAACGTCGAAGAGATCCCGCAGCCCCACCGCCTCGCCGAGCGCGGCTGGTAAGCGGTAGCGCGACAAGCGAATACGGAAAACCGCCGGTGCTCCCTCGGGAGCACCGGCGGTTTCGCGTTCCGGGCTACTTCCCGGTGATATTGCTGAGATCGGCGTTGCAGGTCACGAACGCCAGCGAGCCGGTGGCCGTGTTCTCCGCCAAGACCTTGTCGCCCTGCTTGATTCGGCAGGTGATGGTCGCCGCGTCGTCGTCGGCGGCGGTGGCGGTGAGGTTGGCGAACTTGAGCAGACCCGTCAGCGTGACGTTCTTGCTCCACGGCAGCTGCGCCGAACTGGTGTTGCCCGAGCCGGTGTCACCGGTGCTGTAGGTGACCGACGGCTTGGCGTAGGTGCCCTCGCCGGTGCCGGTCACCTCGTAGGTGATGTCGACCGTGCGCTTGGACTCCTTGTCGACCTCGTGGGCGGCGGTGCCGACCAGGGCCGTGCAGGCCGCGAACGGCAGCACGATGAAGATGAGCAGCGCACCCACGATCCACGGCCAGATCTTGCGCTTCTTCGGTGGCGGCGGCTGCATCGGATACCCCTGCCCTGGATAGCCTGGTGCCGGAACGCCTTGGTAAGTCATGAAACCCCTCGAACCTTTCTTCGGTGATGACCGGAGCGGAAACTATCAGTGGAATCGAGGTGCGGTCCGCGTTCGTTCACATCCTGAATAGGTCGTCGTATCGGTCGACAGCTGTGAACCCGAATCCCTTGTGCACGAGTGACCTTCGGCCCTAGTGGGTTTGCGGGGTGGACGCTAGATGTCAAGTGCGGCATACGTGACGTGCGGGCGCGCCGGTGTGTCGCCATACCGTCGGCTACCTGCGTGCATACCGCCCAGCAAACTCAGCTAATTTTCTCGGAGCGCGCTTCGGCAAATTTACTGCCTGGTGTTATCTCGTTACTGTTCGGCTCAGTCACCGGTGAACAGTCATATTTCGCTCGTCCGGCAAGGAGCCCGCATGCTGGCAATCGACCAATTCACCTATGGGTGGCTGACCCCCGTTCTGGCCTACATCATGTCCGTCACCGGGTCGTTGCTGGCCTTGCGGTGCATGGTGCGGGCGCGCAATCAGCGGGGGCACAAGGGGTGGATCGTGACCGGTGCGATCGCGCTGGGCGGGACCGGGATCTGGGTCATGCATTTCATCGCGATGCTCGGATTCTCGGTGCAGGACAGCACTATTCGCTACAACATCCCGATCACGCTGTTCAGTGCGGCGATCGCGATGGGGGTGGTGTGGCTGGGGCTCTACATCGTGGTGCATCAGCACGGGGAGGCGTTCGCGTTGATCACCGGCGGCACCATCACCGGGCTCGGCGTCGGGGCCATGCACTACTCGGGCATGTACGCGATGAAAACCGATGCGGCCGTGCAATACGACCCGTGGATCGTGCTGCTGTCGTTGGTGATCGCGGTCGTCGCCGCGACCGCGGCGCTGTGGTTCGCCCTGCATGTCAGCGGCATCATCGCCACCGTCAGCGCCGCTCTGATCATGGGAATCGCGGTGTGCGGCATGCACTACACCGGCATGTTCGCCATGCGGGCGCACATGGCCGACCACATCCACGCGCCCTCGGGCGCGCAACCCGCGCAACTGCTCGCGCCGCTGATCATCACCGTCAGCATGGCCACCATGATCATGCTGTTCCAGGTCGGCATCACCGAGATCGACGAACCCGACCTCAGCCGCATCCGCGGCCAGTACGCCAGCCGCTTCTGGCCCGCCCGCCACGCCGAGCCCGACGACACCGACGACGAATACCCCACCGACAGCTACGAATCCCGCCATCGCCGCTGGTGAATCCCGTCAGTAGTCGTCCTTGTAGATCAGCGACACCATGACGTGATCCTGTTCGACCCAGACCCGTGAGCTGGTCCGGTATTTGTCGAGTCCCCAGCCGTGCATGGCGCAGTCGCCACTCCAGGAGTTGTCGTGGGTGGCGGCGGAGGGCGAGAAGGGGAAGGTGCAGCCGTAGGTCGCTTTCAGGTGCTCGCGCACGCGGGTGCCGACGTCCTCCGGTGTGCCCGTGCCGACGAGGGTGAAGCGGCGCAGGCATTCGTTGGTCGATCCGTCCGAGCAGCCTTCGTCGGTGGTGCCGCGCAGCGAAAGACCCTCGGGCAGCGGCAGAATCGCGTCGGCGGGCGGAACCCGCGCCGGTCGCCCGACCAACGGCACGAAGGCGAGGGTGATGAGCAGGACGAGCCCGACTATCAGGCAGTATCCGCCGGTCAGGAGGTAGCCGATCATGATGCGCGCCTTGCCGATTCGCCCGGGTTCGTCCTCGTCGCGCGCGAACCTCGCCTCGACCACGGGCGCGGCCAGCAGCACCACCACGATGAGTACGAGGAGTACTACGGCCACGGTGACCTGGATATCGCGGGCGATCACGCCGACCGCGACCAGCACCAGGACCCCCTGCATGGCGAGGAGTATCGCGACCCCTACCACTCGCCCCCGAACGGTCTCGGCCGTCACCGCCCAGCACACGACCGGCCCGAGAAACAACACGATGAAAAACACGCCACGGACCGTATTTCATTGCGGCGCAGCGCCGCATTCCCTTTAGATACGCAGTGCGGGCCGGTCCGGGTGATCCCACGCGACCAGCAGGTCGGGGTCGGGATCCTGTTCGCGCTGATATTCGAGCAGGCCGTCCACGGTGAACATGTCGGCGGGATCGGTGCGACGCCGCAGGGCGCCCTCCGACATGCGCAGGGCGATGGTCAGGTCGAAGTCCAGGCCGCGCCCGAGGAGCATGGGACCCGCCAGGAACAGGACGGTGTCGGGCAGGGCCTGCCGCACCCGGGCTCGCGCGGAGCGGTCGGCGCGGGCATCCCACAGTGCGGGCAGGAATCGTCCGCTGTCGCGAAGTGGTTTCAGGACTTCGCGATTCACGGCCGGGTAGTCGAACCAGCCGGTGCGGTAGGTGAATTCGCTGTCGCGATCGTATTCCAGCCGCACCGAGGCGGGCCGCACGAAATCGTGCAGGGATACCGTCTCGGCGGCCCGCCCGCGGGCGCGCAGCCGATCGGCGACGCCGCGGGCGACGGTGAGCGGGTCGGCCGCGTCCGCGCCGTCGACGGCGATCACCGCGTATCCCGCCGTCCCCATGGCCCGTTCGGCGATCAGATCGAGCAGGGCGTCGGGGGTGAGGGCGGTGAAAGCGGGC
>NZ_JBSGBY010000400.1:0-7944 GCF_053601505.1 Nocardia sp. NPDC004722 | reverse complement strand
TGGACGGCGTATTTGAACGCATTGGATACCGGATCGGCACTGTATTCCCAAGTGCGGGAACAGGTTCGACTCCACAATCAGAGACTGGGCATCTGACCAGTTTCTTGCAACCGTGCTGCAACGAGACCGCTCGTAGTGTCGTGGATCACATCAGCCGCCTATCCGTCGTCACGAGGAGTTCCCGTGCCCGTCTTCGCCCGCCCCGGCAGCCCGGATGCCGTCATGACCTATCGATCCCGCTACGACAACTGGATCGGCGGCGCGTGGGTCGCACCCGTCAAGGGGCAGTACTTCGAGAACCCCACCCCGGTCACCGGGCAGACCTTCTGCGAAATCGCCCGGGGCACCGCCGAAGACATCGAACTGGCCCTCGACGCCGCGCATGCCGCCGCGCCCGCCTGGGGCAAGACCTCGGTGGCCGAGCGCGCCAACATCCTCAACAAGATCGCCGACCGGATCGAGCAGCATCTCGAGCCCATCGCGCTCGCCGAGACCTGGGACAACGGCAAGCCGATCCGCGAATCGCTCGCCGCCGACATCCCGCTGGCCGTCGACCACCTGCGTTACTTCGCGGGAGCCGTACGCGCACAGGAGGGTTCGCTCTCGGAGATCGACGCCGACACCGTCGCCTACCACTTCCACGAGCCGCTGGGCGTGGTCGGGCAGATCATCCCCTGGAACTTCCCCATCCTGATGGCGATCTGGAAGCTGGCCCCGGCGCTGGCCGCCGGAAACGCGGTGGTGCTCAAGCCCGCCGAGCAGACCCCCGCCTCGATCCTGTTCCTGATGGAACTCATCGCGGATCTGCTGCCGCCGGGCGTGGTCAATGTCGTCAACGGCTTCGGCGTCGAGGCGGGCAAGCCGCTGGCCTCCAGCCCGCGCATCCGCAAGATCGCCTTCACCGGTGAGACCACCACCGGGCGGCTCATCATGCAGTACGCGTCGCAGAACCTGATCCCGGTCACCCTCGAACTCGGCGGCAAGAGCCCCAACATCTTCTTCTCCGATGTCCTTGCCGCCGAAGACGGTTTCACCGACAAGGCCCTGGAAGGCTTCACCATGTTCGCGCTCAATCAGGGCGAGGTGTGCACCTGCCCGTCGCGCGCGCTCATCCAGGCCGGCATCTACGACGAGTTCCTGGCCCGGGCGGTGGCCCGCACCGAACTGGTGCGCCAGGGCGATCCGCTCGACACCGACACCATGATCGGCGCACAGGCCAGCAACGACCAGTACGAGAAGATCCTGTCCTACATCGAGATCGGCAAGAGCGAGGGCGCGAAGCTGCTCACCGGCGGCGAGCCCGTGGATCTCGGCGGCGACCTGTCCGGCGGCTACTACGTGGCGCCGACCATCTTCACCGGCGACAACTCCATGCGGATCTTCCAGGAGGAGATCTTCGGCCCGGTGGTCTCGGTGACCTCGTTCGACGATTACGCCGACGCCATCAAGATCGCCAACGACACCCTCTACGGGCTCGGCGCGGGCGTCTGGTCGCGCGATGGCGAAACCGCTTACCGCGCGGGCCGCGACATCCAGGCCGGGCGGGTGTGGACCAACACCTACCACCAGTACCCCGCGCACGCGGCGTTCGGCGGCTACAAGCAGTCCGGCATCGGCCGCGAGAACCATCGCATGATGCTCGACCACTACCAGCAGACCAAGAACCTGCTCGTCGGCTACGCCCCGAAGGCCCAGGGCTTCTTCTGATGTCGGCCACGCCCGCCCCGCCGCGGCGCGTGCGCATCACCGCGGAGGCGATGGACCTGCTCCGTCGCCTCCGCGCCACGCACGGCCCGCTACTGCTGCACCAGTCCGGCGGCTGCTGCGACGGCTCCGCCCCGATGTGTTATCCCGCAAGCGATTTCATCATCGGCGACCGCGACGTCCTGCTCGGCGTCCTGGATCTGCGACTCACCCCCGGCGAACTCGCCACCACCGCACCCACCCCCGACGACCAGGTCCCGGTCTGGATCTCCGGCCCGCAGTTCGCCGCCTGGCGACACACCCAGCTGGTCCTCGACGCGGTCCCCGGCCGCGGCTCAGGCTTCAGCCTCGAAGCCCCGGAAGGGGTGCGGTTCCTCAGTCGCGCACGGGTTTTCGATCCTGCCGAGCTGGTCCTGCTCGATACCGCGACCCCGATCACCGGAGCCGACTGGCACCCGGAATCCCACACGGTCGACGCCTTCACCGAGCCTCAAACCGTCACGCACGCCGTCGACGCCTGCCCGGTCCCCACGCGGGGGCCGAACCAGCGGGTGAGGGCGGTCTCGAGCGGCTCGGGGTCGGTGTCGGACCAGACGACATAGCCGTCGGGTCGGATCAGGACCGCGGCCGGATCCTCCTCGGATTTGGCTGTCACCAGGTCGATTCGGTCGGACCAGCCGTCGATCGAGCGCGGCGTGCCGTCGAGGGACAGCAGCACGGCGCGGCCGGAATGCAGCAGATCGCTGACCCGGGCCGGGCCGTCCGCCGTGATCAGGTCCAGGTCGAGCATGCGCGGGCCGACGCCGGGGTAGCGGAGGTCGAGGCCGGACATCATGCCCGATACGAAGCGGTTGACCTCGGGGAGCTCGAGCATCTCGGTGAACAGGTCCCGGACCGCGGCGACATCCTCGTCCCGGCCGGGGTTGAGGATCACGCCCTGCGCCCGGGTATTGCGCAGCACGCGGGCGGCGGCGGGATGCCGCTCGTCGTGATAGGTGTCGAGCAGCCCATCCGGCGCCCAACCCCGCACGGCCGCAGCGAGTTTCCAGCCGAGATTGACGGCGTCCTGGACGCCGAGGTTGACGCCCTGGCCGCCGACCGGCAGATGGATGTGGGCCGCGTCCCCGGCGAAGAACACCCGGCCTTCGCGGTACCGCTCGACCTGCCTGGTCGAGTCGCTGAAGCGGGACGCCTCCCGCAGCTCCCCCAGCCGCGTCTGCGGGCCGTAGACCGCCCGCAGCGCCTCGTCGACTTCCGCCGGGGTGACCGGGGTTTCGCGATCGGGTCGCTCGCCGGACTGCTTGCCGAACAGGAACCGATACAGATCCCCCTCGAGCGGATGCAGGATCGTGAAGTATCCGCCGCCGTTGCGGAAGTAGTGGCTGAAGTGCTCGGACGTGGTCGGCACCAGGTCGGATTTGGACGCGAGGGTGAGATCTGCCGCGACAGAGGAGATCTGGCCCGAGGTGCCCGGGAACGGGACGCCCAGCAGCTTGCGGATCGTGCTGTGCCCGCCGTCGCACGCCACCAGATAGCGGCCCCGGATATCGCCGACCGTGACACCGTCGGCGTCCTGCTCGACCGCCGACACCTCGTACCCGCGCAGCACCGGCACACCCTGATCGACCAGGCGCTGCTCCAGGAACTTTTCGAGCCGAACCTGGGGAATAGCAACGGGATTCGGGTGCCGGGTGCGCCAGGGCCGGGCATCCAGTTCGACCGGCAGTCCCGCGAAATGCCCGCCGAACTCGCCGCGCGGCAGCGCCCGGTCGAGCAGCGGCTCCAGCAGTCCACGCAGGTCCAGCACCTCGGCGGTGCGCGGTTGCAGCGAACCGGCCCGGGACTGGGCGCTGGGCGTCATCCGCCGTTCCAGCACGACCACCGGCACCCCGGCCAGCGTGAGTTCGTTGGCCAGCATCAATCCGGTCGGTCCGGCTCCGACCACGATGACCTCGGTGTTCACGGCACCCTCCTTAAGTAGACTGAGTGCAATAATACACTTGGTCTACAAATGCGCTAGGGTGCTCTCATGACCGAACCGATGGGCTTGCGAGAGCACAAGAAGGCGCGGCTGCGCGAGACCATCGGCGCGACCGCGATCCGTCTGTTCCTCGAATCGGGCTTCGATCAGGTGTCGATCACCGACATCGCCAAGGCGGCGGACGTCTCCCGCCGCACCCTGTTCGCCTACTTCCCCACCAAGGAAGACCTTGTCCTGCAACGGTTCGCCGACCACGAGGACGAGGCCGCCCGAACCGTCCGCGCTCACCCGGCCGACGCCCCCCTCGATGCCTTACGCGCTGCGTATCTCGACGCACTGCGCGACCGCGACCCCAACACCGGCCTCAACGACACCCCCGAGATCATGGCCTTCGTGGCCCTGATCTTCGGCACCGCAAGCCTGGTCACCGCGCTCACCCGCTACACCGCCCGCAGTGCCGAGGCGCTCGCCGAAGCCCTGCGCGACAACGGTTTCGACCCCCTCACCGCCCGCCTCACCGCCGCCCAGGTCATCGTCATCCACCGCGAACTGGCCGTCATGAACCACACGGCCCTCACCGCCGGAGCCTCCGCCGCGGCACGCTATCCAGAAGCCGTCCGAGCGGCCAACCGCGCCTACGACCTGCTCCGCGACGGACTGGGATCCCATCGTCCGTGATCACGCCACGGGCAGCCCGGTCGGGTCGTCGTACCTCGGAGCCTGCCGACACGCGGTGAGGGAACCCACCGGCGAAAGTCTCTGGTGTGCAAGGCGCGACGCGACCCGGGCGGCGACTCGCCGCTCATTCGGTCACGGTTGCCTGTGAGTTGCCTTAGGCCGCGCTCGAAGCCGGGTGCACCCTCGGGTGTATCGGCACAATTGATCGAACCCGGGCAGGCACGCATCCATTGCCCGACATGGATTTTCCAGCGAGAACACGGCTTGGAGGGCACATGCGCGCACCACGATCGGGTCCCGGCCGGCATGGGTTCACGCGCGGCGAATTCCTGGGCGGCGCAGTGGGACTCGCGCTGACGCTATGGGGACTGGACGGCACGTCCGGAGCCGATCCGGTCTCCATCTCCTCGGGTCCGGGCCGGGGGAAGCCGAATTGGAGCACGCTGGAGCGCATCCTCCGAGGCCGGGTGGTCCGGGTCGGCGACACGGATTACGGTGCGGCCAAGCAGGTTTTCAATACTCGTTTCGACGCCGCGGCGCCCCTCGCCGTCGTGCAGGCCGCCGACGCCCAGGATGTGGTCGCGGCCATGACATTCGCGGCCGAATACCACCTGCCGGTGGCAGCCCGCTCCGGCGGGCACTCCTACGCCGGAGTCTCGACGACGACCGGTGCGGTGATCATCGACGTGCGCGGGCTCACCGGGGTGAGCGTCCAGGACGGCCGCGCGGTGGTCGGGCCGGGCCACACCCTCTACGAGGTGTATCGCGAACTCGATCAATACGATCTGACGATCCCCACCGGCATGTGCCCGGACGTCGGCATCTCCGGACTCACCCTGGGCGGCGGGCTCGGCTTCGAATCCCGCGCCTACGGCGTCACCTGCGACCGGCTGACCGCGGCCACCCTGGTGCTGCCCGACGGCACGCTCACCGAGGTGTCCGCGACCTCGCGACCGGACCTGTTCTGGGCTGTCCGCGGCGGCGGCCCGCTGTTCGGCGTGGTCACCTCCCTCACCTACGAGACCTTCCCGGCCACCGCGAAAGACGTTGTGCGACTGACGTTCACCGGGGACAGCGCCGCCCATGTGATCACCGGCTGGCTGGCCTGGCTGGCCACCGCCGACCGCGAGCAGTGGGCGGATGTCAGCGTGGACGCCGACGGCAACGGCGCGCTGGACTGCTGGATGCAGCTGATCTGCCCCGCGGGCACCGGCGGCGGCGCGGTCGCGGCCCTCACCGACGCCATCGGCGTCCAACCGCTGACCGTCGAGACCCAGACCCTCGACCACATGGACACCGTCACCTGCCTCGCGGGCGGCAGCGCCACTTCCCCCCGCGCGAGTTTCACCAATGGTTCCGACGTCGTCACCGATCTCTCCGCCGACGCCATCGACCGCATCCTCGCCTCCCTCACCGCCTTCTCGCGGGCGGGCGGCACCGGCTGGGTGCAGATCAACACCCTCGACGGCGCGATCCGCGATATCGCGCCGGAGGCCACCGCCTTCCCGTGGCGACGCCACACCGCCCTGGTGGAATGGGGCGCCTACCAACCGATCTCGCACGACACCGCGCTGGCCTGGATCACGGGTGCGCACAAGTTCCTCGCCCCGGTCTCGGCGGGCGCCTACGCCAACTACCTCGAGCCCGGCGACCCGCTCTCGCGCTACTACGCCCAGAACTACCCCCGTCTGGCCGCCCTGCGCCGGACCCTCGACCCCGGCCATCGCATCCAGACCGTGTTGACCGCCTGATCCGGCGATTGACATAACCTCCGGTTACAAATACCGTCAGTATTTGAGTTCTGAGGGTATCCAACAAGGAGGTTGGGATGGGTGCTGCGGTGCGGCGGCCTCGCATTGTGATCATCGGGGCCGGGGTGTCCGGCATCGCCAGCGCGATCACCTTGCAGCGCAACGGGTTCGACGACTTCGTGATCCTGGAGAAGGGGTCCGACGTGGGCGGCGTGTGGCATTGGAACCACTACCCGGGATTGACCTGCGATGTGCCGTCGCAGGTGTACCAGTTCGGCTTCGCGCCGAAGCCGGACTGGTCGCATGTGTTCGCGCCCGGTCCGGAGATCCAGCGCTATCTGGCCGACGTGGTCGAGCAGTACGGGCTGCGGCCGCACGTGCGGGTGAACTCCGAGGTGGTGGCGACGACCTTCACCGGCACCGGCTGGACGGTCGAGACCGTCGACGGCAGCCGCTACGAGGCCGACTTCGTGATCGCCGCCACCGGCGTGCTGCATCATCCGGCCGTGCCCGACCTGCCCGGGCTCGCCGAGTTCACCGGCCCGGTGGTGCACACCGCGCGCTGGGACGACACGGTGGCCACCGACGGCCGCCGGATCGCGGTCATCGGCACGGGATCGACCGGCGTGCAGGTGGTTTCGGCCCTGCAGCCCGCGGCCGAGCACATCACGCATTTCGTGCGCAGCCCGCAGTGGGTGATCTGGGCTCCCATGTGGCTGCCGCAGCCCGCCGTCATCGGTGCGGTGCTCAACAAGCTGCCGCAGGTCAATCGCGCGCTGTATCAGGCCGGAATGGCCGGGGCCAAGCTGTTCACCGATGTGGTCACCCGGCCCAGCTGGCGGCGGCGCGCGGTCCAGGAATACGCCCGGCTGAGTCTGCGGGCGCAGATCCGGCAGCCGGAACTGCGCGAGCAGCTCACACCCGACTACGAGCCACTGTGCAAGCGGCAAGTGCTGTCGGGCAGTTACTACCGCGCATTGCGCGCCAGGAATGCCGAGCTGATCACCACCGGCATCGAGGCCGTGACCCCGACCGGTATCCGCACCACCGACGGCCGCCACCACGAGGTCGACCTGATCGTGCTGGCCACCGGCTTCCGCGCGCACGACTACATGCGCCCGATGAATCTGGTGGGCCGCGACGGGGTTTCGATCGACGACGCCTGGGTCAAGGGCCCGCGCGCCTACCGCATGACCGCGATCCCGGGCTTCCCCAACCTGTTCACGGTGCTGGGGCCGCACTCCCCCACCGGATCGATTCCGCTGCACCACGCCGCGGAGGTGACCGCGCGCTACATCACCCGCTGGATCCAGCGTTGGAGCGCAGGCGAATTCGACACCGTCGAGGTCACCGAGGAGGCCGCGGATCGGTTCGAGTCCGAGGTCGCCGACGCCATGGGGCCCACGGTGTGGAACACCGGCTGCAACTCCTGGTACTTCACCGAGGGCGGGTCGATCGACCTGCTGCCGTTCGACCGCGCGCACATGGAATCCATGCTGGCCGAGCCGGACCCGGCGGACTTCCGGCTCGGCTGAGCGGCATCCCGATCAGCTCAGCAGCGTCCGTGCGTACCAGTCCTTCTCGTCGATGACACCCGGCAGGACGAAGAAGTAGCCGCCGCCGAACGGCTGCACGTAATCGGTGAGCGGCTCACCTGCCAGCCGTTCCTGGATGGTCTCGAACTGGCGCTGGATGTCCTGCTGGAAGCAGGTGAAGATGTGGCCGGTGGCGAGATTGCCGTTCGCGTCGACGCCGAGGTCGTAGTTGTAGGAGCGGCGCAGCAGCTGCTGGTTCGCGGTCTCGGGCGTGCGCGGATTGGCCAGGCGGATA
>NZ_JBSGBY010000399.1:0-7947 GCF_053601505.1 Nocardia sp. NPDC004722 | reverse complement strand
TCCGTCGGCGAATTCCTTGGCGGCCTTCTTGGCCACCTGGATTCGGCTCGGCGGCGCGGACGCGGCCGGTGACCTGGCCTCGGAGATCGGCACCGGCCTCGGCGTCATCCCGCCCGACCGGGTCGCCGCCGTCGGCCTGGTCTCCGACCCGCGCCGCTCCCCCACCGACGCCATCGTCGGCCCGCAGGTCCCCGGCACCGGGGCGGGCGGCGCGCGGGCGGGCGGCTTCGGCTGGCTGAGCCCGAAGGTCCGCACCTTCTGCGCGGCGGGCGATCTCTACTGCTCGGTCCCGACCGACGATCTGGCGGGCCGCTCGGCGGGCCTGCTCACCCAGCTCACCGCCCAGGATCCGCTCCAGATCCCCAGTTATGTGCTGACCTTCCAGAACATCCTGGCCGAGGCGCTGATGCCGGGCTGGTCGGCCATCCTGTCCGCACCCGCCGACGATCCGGCGGGCGAGCAGTGGCTGCGCCAGGTCCAGCAGTTCCTGGCCTCCGGCGTGCACCAGTCCTATCCGCGCTACATCGTCGACGGCAACGGCACCACGGCCACCGGCTGGCTGCGCAACTGGCTCTCCGACACCGCCAACGAAACCTCCTGATCAGCAGGCGTATTCGGCCAGCGCTCGGGCCAGCCGGGACCGCACCCCGCGCGAGGTGACGGTCCCGGTTAGCTCGCCGCACGCCGTGAGTTTTCCATTGGTCGTTCGTTGGTGGGTGACCTCATTCTCAGTGCACTCGAGCAGCACCGCATCGAGCAGCAACGAAATGAAGGACCCACCACCGATGATCGCCAACCACGTTCGTACCGCCACCCGCGCCGCGCTCGCGGCGGCCGTCGTCGGTACCGCCAGCTTCGGATTCCTGTCCGGCATGGGCGTCGCCAATGCCGGCGGCGACTACGGCCCCGACACCTGTCAGGAGGGCTACGTGTGGCGCGAGGCCAATGCGGCCGACCACGTCTGCGTCAGCCCCGCCAACCGCGATCAGGCCAAGGCCGACAACGCGGCCGCCGCCTCGCGCCGGGCGGGCGGCGGCGCGTACGGCCCCGACACCTGCGTCAATGGATTCGTCTGGCGTGAGGCCTACACCGGCGATGTCGTCTGCGTCACCACCGCGGTGCGCCAGCAGGCCAAGGACGACAATGCCGCCGCCGCGTCCCGCAAGGCGTCGCTCAATATCTGGCTGACCACCTACACCTCCGGCAACAAGTGCACCGGCGACGTCTGCACGGTCGTCTCCGACGCGGGCAGCGAATTCAAGATCAATGGCGACCACTTCAACAAGGGCACCATCACCCTGATCGTCAACCGCGACAACGGAACCCGCCTGGCCACCTACACCGTCACCGCGTCCCAGCACAACGGCTACCCGGGCGCCTCCTTCGGCTACGAGACCAACATGTGGGACCCCACCTCCGGCTTCCACGCGGCCTGCAAGGGCGGCAACGACGCCTACATCCAGGCCTACGACCCGAACTCCCAGCGCTGGTCGGACAAGCTCTACTTCAAGCACGACTGCAACGCGTAGCGACCGGGGGCGTTTGTCCCTTCGCGGACTCGTCATCGCTGACTAGCGTCGATTCGGTCAGTCGAACCGTGGCGATGTACGTGATCCGAGGAGTCGCAATGCCCCCAACCACCAAGGCGCTCAACCCCAACCAGCAGGTGGCGTTCGCGATGGTCAATGTCGTCACCTTCCTGGTCGGGCTGGGCCTGCTGGCCGTGCTCGATCCGCGCGATCAGCGGTTCCTGCTGACCGCGCTGGCCGCGGCGACGATCCTGGCGGTCGCCAATCTGCTGAAGTGGCGGATCAAGTGCACCGCCGCCGATCACCTGCGGTATCCCGCGGGCAAGCTGGCCGATCAGTAGGGCCTGATCCCGAACCCCGGGAAAATCAGGAACACGTTCATTTAAAAACAGCCTCACCGGAACCCGTCGCGAGGTACGTTCCTGGCCGTGTCCGTCACCGGACCGGAAGGAATCGAAAGACTGTGTTCATCATCCCCGCGATCGGCGTGGTCCTGGTGGTCGCCGGCCTGGTCCTGCGCTCCCGCTCGAAGGCGACGCCCGCCACCGCCTCGGCCGCAAACGGATCCGCCCCGGCCGCGAACGGCTCCGCCCGGCTTCCCAGCAACACCGGCACCTTCGTCGCCGTCGCGGGTGTCCTGATCCTGGCGCTCGGCCTGCTCGCCACCATCACCCGCACCACCACCACGGCCACCCACGATCCCGAACTGGCCGTCGGCAACTGCGTGACCGCGAGCGAGTACCGCACCGCCCAGATCGGCAAGATCCATCCCGCCGCCTGCGCCGATCACGCCGCCGTCTACGAACTGGCCGCCGCGGTCACCAACGGCGCCACCTGCCCGGACGGAAAGCTCAAGGACGCGGCCTATTTCGTCCTGACCGACGGCAACCACTCGCTGTGCTTCGCCCCGAACGTGAAGGTCGGCGACTGCTTCAGCATGCAGGCCGACGTCAATCAGATCACCCCGGTCGACTGCGCCGCCAAGAACACCGCGGGCGTGACCGCGCAGGTCGGCGCGCGTTTCGACGGCAGCACCGACACCGGTCAGTGCGCCATGCCCGCCGGGGCGACGGTCACCCCGCAGCCGCCCCGCGTGGTGTGCTGGCAGCCGGTCGCGAACGCGAGCTAGAACGACGATCGGGCCCCGGCGAAATCACCGCCGGGGCCCGAATTCGTCTGTGCGACGTGGCTTGTCAGCCCGCCGCGACCGGCACCAGCGCCGCCTCGCCCAGCTGCGGGTAGGTCGGGTACTCGATCCCGGAGATGTACTGCACGGTCCGCACCACCTGGCACGAGTAACCGAATTCGTTGTCGTACCACAGGTACAGGATCGCGGTGTCACCGTCGACGATGGTGGCGTTGGCGTCCACGATCGAGGCCGCCCGCGACCCGATGAAGTCGCTGGACACCACATCGGTGGCCGCCGTGAAATCCAGATTGCGGCTCAGCGGACCCGACAGCGACACCTGCCGCAGGTAGTCGAGCACCTCCTCGCGCGTGGTCTCGCGGCGCAGCTGCAGATTCAGGATCGCGACCGAGACATCCGGCGTGGGAACGCGAATCGAGCTGCCGGTGATCTTGGCCGCGAAGTCCGGCATGGCCTTCTTCACCGCGGACTGCGCGCCGGTCTCGGTCAGCACCAGGTTGAACGGCGCGGACCGGCCGCGACGATCAGACTTGTGGTAGTTGTCCAGCAGGTTCTGGTCATTGGTGAACGAGTGCACCGTCTCCACGTGCCCGCGCACGATGCCGAATTCGTCGTCCATCGCCTTGAGCGGCGGCACGATGGCGTTGGTGGTGCAGGACGCGCAGGAGTAGATGGTCTGCGACAGATCCAGCTCCCGGTGATTGACCCCGTGCACGATATTCGGCACATCGCCCTTGCCGGGCGCGGTCAGCACGACCTTCGCGATGCCCGGCCGCAGGTGCTTCTCGAGCCCCTCACGATCGCGCCACTTGCCGGTGTTGTCGATCAGGATGGCGTCGTGGATCCCGTACTCGGTGTAGTCGATCTCCGACGGGTCGTTGCTGTAGATGAACTTGATCACGTTGCCGTTGGCGATGATCGAGGAGTTCTCGGCGTCGACCTTGATGGTCCCGTTGAACTGCCCGTGCACCGAGTCGCGCCGCAGCAGCGAGGCCCGCTTGACCAGGTCTTCCTCGCCACCCTTGCGCACCACGACGGCCCGTACGTTGAGGCCGTTGCCGGAGCCGACCTTCTCGATGAGCAGCCGGGCCACCAGTCGCCCGATGCGCCCGAAGCCGTAGAGCACGACATCGCGCGGGCCCGGGGCCTGCGCCTTGTTGGCGGCGGTGATGTCGGCCAGCACGTCGGCGGTGAATTCCGGCACCGACAGCCCGCGCTGGTCGGCGCGGTAGGCCATGACCAGGCGTCCCAGGTCGACCTTGCTCGGGCCCAGGTCCATCGCGCTGAGCACCTCGAGGAACGGGAAGGTCTCGTCGACCGACAGCTCCTCGCCCTCGATCTGCCGTGCGAACCGGTGGGTCCGCAGAATGCTGATCACTGATTTGTTCACCAGCGACCGGCTGTGCAGCAGGATCGTCACGCCCTTGTCGCGGTAGAGCTTTCCGATGATCGGAATCATCGCCTCCGCGGCTGCCTCGTGAGCATTCCAGCGGTCAAGATGGTCGGTAGTCAACACAAGTCCTCGGGGTCTGGCCGATCCGTACGAGAACCGATGCTATCCAGGGGCTGGGTATCACAATCCGCGGCTCCCCGCATGTGAGATCCAGATCGCTCCTGTGGTCTCCGGATCGCTCCGAGGGCGGCCGCCCGACACGACCGCCTCCGCCCGATTCGGGTGCTAGTGGGCCGAGAGACTGCTGAGCACCCCGTCGAGGTAGCCGCCGCTGAACGCGCTGCCGAGTCCCGCGGCCGCACTGCCCGCGTTGACGGACCCGGCCCCGACGGCCTGGCCGAAGTCACCGGCCGAGCCGGGCGAGATGATGTCGACGTCCGCGCCGGTGAGCGGAATCCCGTCCGCCGCAGCCGTTCCCATCCCGGCGCCGAGCAGCGCGCAGGCCGCGAAGCCCGCGATAATGGTTCGTTTCATAAAACTGTCCTCTTATCTGTGCACCGGAGCGGGTGCAGTCGTCCCCCACTCCGCGCGCCAGAGCATATGAAACATCGCCAATTCACATGAGCGTTTCGGCCCGTTTGCTACCAATCTCATAGGTGCGCACGACCTCGGCCAATTCCGGCCAGCCGCACAGGAATACATCCTTGATCGGACCGGTGCCGAGCTGGCAGAGCACGCCCATCGCCGACACCGCCGCCCGCGCCATCGTGGTGAGCTCCGGCGGCAGCGTCATCTGCCGGAAGACATTGGAGAGCTGGATGCGGGTGATCACCCCGACCTGCTCCCGCATCCACTCGGTGGTCAGCCGAAAATCGTCCTCCAGCAGCACATCCAGGAACGGAGCGACGATGCGAACCAACTCGTCGACGTCGAACTCCTGCCCCGGCTGCACGAATCCATAGGCGCGCAAGGAGGTTTCGAGCTGTTCCGGGGTCCCGTTGTAGAGCGCGTCACCGAGATCGGCGACGAGTCGCCGCAAATGCGGGGGAACCGGCGCGCACGCCCCGAAATCGACAACACCGATGCGCCCGTCGGGCAGCAACAGAAAATTTCCGGGATGCACATCGCTGTAGAGCATTTCGCAGCGCAGTTTCGCGGCTTCCAGGAATTCGAGAATGGCGAGACCGGCGCGGCTGCGGTCCCCGGCGCTCGCGTCCGCGACCAGGCTGCCGAAGGACTTGCCGGGCACCCATTCGCTGATCAGCACCTCGTCGGCGCATTCGATCACGTCGGGCACCAGGAACCGCGAGTCACCGGCGAACGCCGCCGCGAAGATCCGCTGATGGGCGGCCTCCTGCCGGTAATCCAGTTCCCCGGTCACCATTTGGCAGACCACCTCGACAATGGCCCCGACATCCGCGCCCGGCATGACCGCGCCGATGACTCCGGTCAGTCCGCGCAGCGTGCGCAGGTCCGCGGCGGCCGCCTCCCGCGCGCCCGGGTACATCACCTTCACGGCGACCTCGCGCCCGTCGTGCCAGACCGCCCGATGCACCTGCCCCAGCGAGGCGGCCGCGGCCGGGCGATCCTCGAAACTGCGGAACAGGTCGCGCCATTCGTCGCCGAAGTTCGCCGCCAGCACCTGCCGCACCAGCCCGGGCAGCATCGGCGGGACCGAATCCTGCAATCGGCTCATGGCCTCGCCCGCCGCCTCGGCCAGCTCCGCCCATTCGGGGCCGACCGCGTCGAACGGCAGGATGGACCGGTAGACGGCGGCCATCTGCCCGACCTTGGCGGCGCAGCCCTTCAATTCTCCGAGCACCTCGAAAAGGTGCTCGGCGGTACGCAATTGCACCTGCCGATCGATATCGGCCGCCGACCGCCCCAGCAACCGGCGACCGCGCCCGGCCACCCGCCGTCCGGCGTACGCGACCGGCAACGTGGCCAGCTTGGCGTCGCGGGCCAGCCGATTCGTCGGCATCGACTGCCCGTTCGCGCGCTTCACACCCGGAAATGGGATTACCCGTCCCACACCGACCCCCGATTCAGTTCCAACCATGCCGAACCGCCTACCGTCTTGCGGTCTGTAGTCTGGCACACATTCGAACCCGGCGGTGAACAAAAATGTTCGCAGCAAACAGGCAGCCCAACCATCGCCGCGCCGATGTCGGCGCGGCGATGGCCGCGTTCAGCGTGCGGCGATGAGCGCCGAGCCGTGGCCGAACAAGCCCTGGTTCACCGCGATACCCGCCCGCGCGCCCTCGACCTGGCGGCCGTCGGCCTGCCCGCGCAGCTGCCAGGTCATCTCACAGACCTGGGCGATGGCCTGCGCCGGGATCGCCTCACCGAAGCAGGCCAGCCCGCCGCTGGGATTGACCGGCACCCGGCCACCCAAAGTCGTTGCGCCGCTGCGCAGCAACGCTTCCGCGCCGCCTTCCTCGCACAGGCCGATGTCCTCGTACCAGTCCAGTTCCAGCGCGGTCGAGAGGTCGTAGACCTCCGCGAACGACAGCTCGTCGGGCCCGAGTCCGGCCTCCTCGTAGGCGGCGTGCGCGATGGCCGAGCGGAAGGTCCGCGACGGCGGCTCCACGGCCACGGCCGAATCGGTCGAGAAGTCCGGCAGATCCAGCACGGTCTTCGGGAACGTCGGCGTGACCGTCGAGAGCGCCTTGATCCGAACGGGATCGGCAACACCGTGGCGTCGCGCGTAGTCCATCGAGGTCAGCACCAGCGCCGCGCCGCCGTCGCTGGTGGCGCAGATGTCGAGCAGCCGCAGCGGATCCGACACGATCGCCGAGGCGGCGATCTCCTCGACCGACACCTCCTTGCGGTAGCGCGCGTTCGGGTTGTTCAACCCGTGGCGCGCGTTCTTCACCTTGACTGCGGCGAAGTCGTCGAGCGTGGCGCCGTGCAGCGCCATCCGGCGGCGCGCGTAGAGCGCGAAATAGATGGGGTTGGTCGCGCCGAGCAGGTGGAAGCGCAGCCAGTCCGGATCGTCGCGGCGCTCGCCGCCGACCGGCTGGAAGAAGCCCTTCGGGGTGGTGTCCGCGCCGACCACCAGCGCCACATCGGTCAGCCCGGCCAGGATCTGGGCGCGCGCGTTGGCGATGGCCTGCGCACCGGAGGCACAGGCGGCGTAGCTGCTCGAGATGCGCGCACCCGACCAGCCCAGCGCCTGCGCGAAGGTCGCGCCCGCGACGAAGCCGGGGTAGCCGTTGCGGATGGTGTCCGCGCCAGCGATGTAGCCGACATCGCGGTAGTCGATGCCCGCGTCCGCGAGTGCCGCACGCGCGGCGACCAATCCGTATTCGACGAAGTTGCGTCCCCACTTGCCCCACGGGTGCATGCCCGCGCCGAGGACGGCGATATCGCGCTCGTTGTCAGTCATTGACCGGCCTCCACTTCCACACCGTGTGCTCGGCTTCCTCGTCCTCGTAGAGCGTGCCCACAGCCAGCTCGACCGGCATGCCGACGGCCAGATCGTCGACGGTGAATCCGGCCACGACCTGGCCGAGGATCACCATCTTCTCGACCTCGAGCTCCACGGCCGCGACGACATACGGCTGGAAGGGATCGCCCGAGACGTACGGGGCGGGTGGCTTGTAGCGGGCGTCCGCGTACGACCAGATCCGGCCGCGCGTGGAGAAGAGGTATTCCTCGAGCTCCGACCCGTCCTTGGACCCTTCACATTGCGGATTGCGGCAGGCCAGCGAGTTCCGTGGGAAGTACGGTGTGCCGCAGTCTTTGCAGCGACTCCCCTTCAGCCGGACCGCGCCGTCCTCCGACGTGAACCAGTCGGCCACGGCAGGGCGTTGTTCTTTCTGCACGATCCCCGCCGCGTACGGCTATCGCCGCGCGAGCCGCCGGTGAGTCGCTCC
>NZ_JBSGBY010000398.1:0-7966 GCF_053601505.1 Nocardia sp. NPDC004722 | reverse complement strand
GGTGATAGTGCGCGCTGTGCTGGCCGATTCCGGGCACGCCGAAGGTGCCGACCGCACGCCCGGCCCACCGGGTGCCGTGCGACTGGGAGCAGTCCTCGATCAGGGCGAGCCCGTTGTCGGCCGACACCGCGGCGATCTCCTCGATTTCCGCTGCGGTGCAGGCCAAATGCACCACGATCACCGCCCTGGTGCGCGGCGACAGCGCGGCGCGCAGCTGCTCGGCGGTCAAGCACCCGGTGGCAGGGTCGACATCGACCAGGATCGGTAGCGCGCCCACCCGCAGCACCGCCGTGGCGGGCGCGACCCAGGTCATGGCGGGCACGATCACCTCGTCGCCGGGGCCGATGCCCAGCGCCTCGAGCGCGATCACCAGCCCGCCGGAACCGTGATCGACACTGACGCCGTGCGCCGAACCGTTGTAGCGGGCGAACGCCTCCGCGAACAGCCGCTCGCGTGACTTCCCGCCCTGCGGGCTGTACCAGCTGACCGACCAGCGCGAAGACCGCAGTGCGGCAATCAATTCGGATTCGGTGCGGGCGTCGTACTGCGGCCACGCCGGCCAGGGCCGCGGGCCGCGCACCGGGGTGCCGCCGTGAATCGCCAGCACCGCGCTACCCGACCACGATGGGCGCGGAGGCCGACGGCTGCGCGATCACGTCGAGGGCCGCGCGGATCTCGCGGACGTGCACCGGGGTGAGCGGCAGCTCGCCGGTCGACTCCGGTCGACCGAGCGCGCGCAGCAGGACGAACGGCACCGTGTCGGCCTGCGGCGGCAGGTATCCGCGCTTGTTGTCGTCGGCCACCACCGCGAGGACGTCGTCGATGCACACCGACGGCGGCAGGGCGGGTTCCACGCCGAGACCGGTGACGATCTCGTAGTGCACCCCGACCTCATCGTCCGAGAGCCACCCCCGCGCGTGCGCGATGTGCGCGGCGACCAGCATTCCCAGCGCTATCGCCGTGCCGTGCGGCAATCCCGCCGCACCCCGGGCCCGGTGATCGCAGATTTCGATCGCGTGCCCGACGGTGTGCCCGTATTCCAGCGCCAGTCCGGCACGCCTCTCGAAGGTATCGCGCGCGGTGACCGCCGATTTCGCGACAATGCTGGCATCCAGTAACCACAGCAGGGAATCCGGTGCCGACAACGCGCCCTCCGCGATGACGGCGCGCAGCCCGGGCAGCGCCGACGGCTGGATCGCGAGGCAATTCTTCGCCATTTCGCACAGCCCGGAACGCAATTCGCGGTCGGGCAGGGTGGCGAAGAAATCGACGTCGGTGAACACCGCTTCCGGCGTGTAATAGGTGCCCAGGTGATTCTTGCCGACTCCGCTGTTGATGGCTTGTTTGAGCGACAGCACCGAATCCATGGCGGCGATCGTGGTGGTCGGCACGTGCACCAGGCGCACACCTCGGAACAGCAGGCTCGCCATCAGTCCGGCCAGGTTGCCGGGGACACCGCCGCCGAAGGACACGACCACGGAGCGACGGGTGATGCCCGCGCGCAGTGCGGCTTCCAGATGGGAGGACAGGCAATCGAGGGTCTTCATGGCCTCGCCGGCGGGCCGCGAGAGAATCAATGCCGGGATCGATCCGGCCAGGGTGTCGAGGTCGCGGCCGTAGCGGGCGAGGACCTCGTCGTCGGTGACGAAGACCAGTTTGTCGGGCGTCAAATCCGCTATCGCCGCCGCTATTTCCGCGACGCACCCGCGACCGGAATAGTAGGGAAACGTCTCGTCCCCGATCACGATCGGGCGCGACCGCAACCCCGATCCGTCGTGCACCCCTGATCCATTGCGCGACAATGAATTGCTGGACATTTCCGGTGTCGCTCCTCGCTATAGCGCCGATATCCACTGATTCCCCCGTCCGGCGCCACTGCCGTCCCTCGCTCGGCCCAATATCGAATGCGAACTCCCCGCTTGGCAACCGCTGAGATACCCCAGCGATGAGCGGGTGAATTCGCGAGCACCACTGTGCGAAACAGGTTTTCGCGCCACCACCACCGCCGGTGGTACCCGGCAATCCGGGCACCCCGGCTCGGCGTTCCGCCCCGCCCCGGCGCGGCCGGACGCCTAGGCTGGGGCGACGCTGACTTGTTCGAGGGGATGCCGTTGGCCGACAACGAATTCGGGCTGCTCACCGCCACCGGGCTGCGTGCGCCCACCCTGGCGGATTTCGTGCGCGAACGACGCGCACGCTCCACCGCCCGGCATCCGGCGGGGTTGACCCGCAAGCAGCTGGCCGAGGCCACCCATGCCAGCCTCGGCTATATCGCCAAGATCGAACAGGGCGAGGCGCTCAATCCCGGTCCGGCCATCCTGGATTCGCTCGCGGTGGTGCTGGAACTCGATGTGGCCGAGCGCATCCACCTCTACCACCTGGCGCAGCAGCGCCCGGCCGCCTGCGGCTCGCTGGCCCTGCACGGTGGCGATCCGGCCGCGGACTCGGTGCGCGCCACCCTGGATGCGCTGCTGCCACATCTGGCCGCTGCCCTCGACGACGGCTGGCACGTGGTGGCCTGCAACAGCGCCTTCGACGAGGCGCTGCCGGGGCTGGCGCGGCAGGGGCACGTGCTGCGGTGGATGTTCACCGATCCGTGGGCGCGCATCGTGGTCGAGGAATGGGAGCGGGAGGCGCGGCTGATGGTGGGGCGTTTCCGCGCCTACGCGGCCGGGGCGAAGGGGGCCGAGGTCGATCCGCTGCTGCGCGAACTCGGCGAGCAGGCCGATTTCCGGCGGCTGTGGACCGCCGGGCACGTGCACATCGGCCGCGGCGATCCCACCTTCACGCTGCGAAATCCGCGCACCGCCACCGTGTTCGACGTGCGGGTGCAACGTTATCGCGGGACCGCGCCGGGCCCGGCGCACCAGTTGTTCATCGGATTGCTGGGCGCCTGATCAGGCGGGCAGGGTGGCGAGGAACTCGCGCAGCAGGGTGTTCACCTCGGCGGCGTGGGTCAGATTCGGTGTCATGGCGGCCCCGGTGATGGTGTGCACGGTGGTCGGATTGCCCAGCGCCGCAGCCATATCGGCGACCTCCTCGGCGCTGTTGGCCTGGTCGGCGAGCCCGCGCAGCACCAGGGCGGGACATCGGATCTCGCCGAGCAGTGCGCGCACCGACTCGCGATTGATCAGGCATTCACCGGCCAGCCGCACTCGACCCCGGGGCGCGTCGGCCCACTTGCCGCGCCACGGTTGTTGGTCGGCCGCGGTGCCACCGATCATCAACGAGCACACCATCTTGATGGTGGGCGCGGGTGTCGCGCCGCTGATCCACAGGTCGAGGACCTCGTGATAGCCGAGCCGCCGTTGCGGTGTCATGGCGTCGGCGCTGCCCCCGACCAGGATCATGCCCGCCACGCGTGGCTGCGCCAGCAGTGCCATTCGCACGGCCGTGAACGCCCCGTGCGCGACGCCGCCGACCACGACCCGCTCCAGCCCGGCCGCATCCGCCACCGCCCAGGCGTCGCGCGCCAGATCCCAATAGCTGAACGGTGTCTCGTCGTCCTCGGTGGCCCCGTGCCCGCGTGAGTCGATGGCGATGACCCGGTACTCCGGTGCGAGCGCGGCCATCTGCGGTGCGAACATCTCCTGGTCCATGAACAGGCTGTGCCCCAGCAGCACCGCGGGTCCCCCACCACCGGTATCCGTGTAATGGATCTTGACGGCCCCCCGGCTCGCAAACGGCATTCTGAAACTTTCTCGCTTCACCTTGCAGGATCGCCTACCGTACAACAGATTTCGCACGGATTCGACGCGGGTGAGAGCGATCGGCGTCAGACGCGGGTTTCGAGCAGGTGTTCCACCAGGGTGATCAGCGAGTGGAAGCACGGGGTGCGGTCGCGGGCGTCGAGCCGCATCAGGGGCGTGGCGGGGTCGAGGTCGAGGGCGTCGCGGACCTCGTCGAGCGGATAGCGAGGAGCGCCCTCGAAATCGTTGACGGCCACCGCGTACGGGACACCCCGCTCTTCCAGGATGGAGAGGGATTCGTCCGCACGGTCGAGGCGGCGGGTGTCGACCAGGACCAGCGCGCCCAGGGCGCCGACGGCCAGATCTTCCCAGATCGGTACGAACCGGCGCTGGCCCGGCGTGCCGAACAGATACAGCGCCAGGCGCGGATTGACGGTGATGCGGCCGAAATCCATGGCGACCGTGGTGGTCGTCTTCCCGGGTAGGCCGGCCATATCGTCGACGCCGACGCTGGCCTCGGTGATCGTCTCCTCGGTGCGCAGCGGCCGGATCTCCGACACACTGCCCACGAACGTGGTCTTCCCGACGCCGAAGTTCCCGGCCACCAGCAGCTTTACGGTGCGGGTGACGGTCTGCGGCACATAGTCGACGACGCGCTCATGCGGAGAGAGCGCGGAGTCCATCGAGTACCTCCTCCAAAAGGGCCTTGCCCGGCAACGCCTCCACCGGGGAGGGGATGGCCAGGTGACCACTGTCCAGCAGATCCGCCACCACGATCTTGACGACCGAGGGCGGCAGGTCCAGGTGCGCGGCCAGTTCGGCCAGCGTCAGCACGCCGCGCCGGGCGAGCTGCAGGATCCGGCGCGCGTCCGGGGAGGCGCCGGGGGCCGGATCGGCCACCGCGACAACCAGACTGATCAGATCCAGCGTCCGGGTGGGACGCGATCTGCCGCCGGTGCGCACATACGCCCGGACCAGGTCGGGATCGCGCCGCGGCCGGCTCATGACCGCGGCAGGTCGTTCCTGGTCCGCGACATACTGCCGAGTTCGCGGCCGACGCGGAGAGCCAGTTCGTTCATGCGGTGCGCGACCAGGCTGACATCCACGTCCTGGGTGGTCGAAACACCCAGCAGCGCACCGGCTCCGGCGGCGGTGATGAAGATCATGCCGTCGGCGTACTCGGTCATGTTCTGGCGCACCGCGTTATCGGCGGTGCCGCCGCAGAACTCGGCCAGCGCCTTGCCCAGTGCCCGCAATCCGGAGGCTGCCGCCGCGAAACGCTCGGCGTCGTCGATGGTGACGCCGCCGGTGTGCGCGATGCGTAGCCCGTCTTCTGATAGCAGGACGGCGAACCGGACTCCGGGGACTTCGAGATCGTCGAGCAACCAACCCAACCGGTTGATCTCATTCACTGCCGTCGCGGGCGTGCCGGTCACGATGTCATCCCTTCGGAGTGCTCGAACGCGGCCGCTCGACCGCGCTGGGAGCCGCTGTGCCAGGCAGCGGCGATATCGGTGCGCGCGGAACCGGATTCCGCTTCGACCGCGCGGACGGTGGCCGCCGCGGACACCGACGCGGATCGGCGGCGCCGTTTGGGCAGGCCGCCGGTTGTGAGGTCCTGGGATACCGATTCCATGGCCACCAGTGTGGGTTCCGGGTCCGGTGCGGGCACCGGAGCGGGTGCGGGAACGGGGATGGGCGCGGCGACCACGACCGGGGTGGGCGCGGCCAGCAGCGTCTCGGGGATGAAGACCATGGCGCGCATGCCGCCGTACATGTTCGGGCCGTCGACGTAGACGGAGAACCCGTAGCGGCGGGCCAGCGCGGCCACACCCGGGAAACCGACGCGCGGCGTCGGGCCCAGCGCGTGGACATCCACGATCTGGTCACCGGCCAGCACGCGGCGGGTCTCCTCGAGCTGCTCGGGGTTCATTCGCACGCCGGCGTCGTCGATGATCACCGTGATGCCGTGGTGACCCTCCTGGAAACCGATGTCTACGTAGGAGGTAGGCGGCGAGTAGCGCAGCGCGTTGTCGAGCAGGGTCGCGATGGTGTGCACCAGCGGTTCCACCACGCGGCTGATGACCGGTCGGTCGAGTTCGGTGGCGCGCACACGGGTGTAGTCGCGCACACGGCCCGTCGCGCCGCCCACCACGTCGGTGAGCGACTGCTGCGGCCAGCGGCGACCCGGCAGACCGCCACAGACGATCACGTAGGACTGCGCCTGACGGATCATCTGCTGCACGGAATGGTCGATGCGGGTGAGGGTTTCGAAGGTCTCGTCATTGCGGTGCTTGCGCAGTGCGGCGCTGAGCACCTGGCTGACGTCCGCGCCGAGGCTCACCACGGACGCGCCGAAGGCACGCACGGCCGCGGACGTCGCTTCCCGCGCCGAGCTTTCGACCTGGGAGCGGGCCGCGTCGGCGGCCTCGACGACCGCCATGCGCGAGGATTCCCCCGCCTGGGCGATGGCCACGCGGGCGGCCTCCTCGGTCTGGGCGACGGTCAGCTGCGCGGCCTCTTCGGCACGGGCGATGGCCAACTGCGCCATCTCCTCGGCCTGCGCCACCGCGGTCTGCCGCTCGGACTCCACCGCGGCGAGGGCGAGCTGGGTGTCGGTCTCGCCTTCGCGGCGCACCCGGTCGCGGGTCTCGGTGGCGACCTTCAGCAGTTCCTCGCCGCAGCGGGCGGTCCACTGCCACACCAGTTCCGCGATGCGCGTGCGTTCCAGCACGATCGGCAGGTCGACGGTCGGATTGTCGGGGTCGGAGCGGCGCACGGCCGCGCCGATGGCGGGCAGCACATTGTCGGTGAGATTCGCGATCATCTCCTCGACCGCGGCATCACGATCGCCCTGTTCAGCGCGCAGGGCGGCGACCTGCTCGCGTTCGGCGCGCACGGCGCGCCAGAGCAGGACGAGCCCGACCACGGCGAGTAGTAGCGCGGCGGCAAGAACCCAGGAAAGCAGTACGGCAGTGTCTTGATTCATCAATTCTCTTGTCGTCCGACCGATCCTGAAATCGGCGGAGCCACCATAGCAGAATCCTCTGTCTCCCCGAACCTTTCGGTATCGGTGAGCAAACCGCAACTCGAACCGACTGCGCCTGTCGTCATTTCGGTGGGATTCGCACGGCGAACCCTCGCCGTGGAAGAACCCGCGCGCCGCGGCGGTCGCAGCCCGAGGTCCGCGCACCCTGAGCTGGTCACTCGACCATCAGCCATGTCCGGGCTAACCACCGGGCCCCAAACCGCCGCGCCCGCGCCCACACTCAGCCAGCAACCACCCGGCTGCCGGTCACCGCCTCGCCGATCCAGGGCAGGACCGCGTCGCGGACGACGATCCGGCGAGGCAGCAGGCCATTGGCGGCCAGCAGGTCCGCGGCGTGCTGTTGTTCGTCGAGGAATTCGGCGGTGACGGGACCGATGCCGAAGGGGCGGCCGCGCAGCGCGGCCTCCCACGCGTCGAGGTCGGCGCTGCCGCCGCGCGCGTGGATGTCGTCGACGAAGTATTGCGCTGCGGCGCGCGGGTTCTCGGCGATCCAGGCGTCGGATTCCTGCAGGGCGGCGATGATCGCCTCCAGTTCGGGGCGGTGCGCCTCGGCGAAGTCGCGGCGGGTGAACCACAGCGACGGGTGGCTGAACACGGTTTCGGTGTCAACCAGGGTGTGCAGGGTGACCGCCGATTCGAGGGCGGCGAGTGCGGGGTAGGCGCCCACCCACGCGTCGAGGGCGCCGGTGCGCAGCAGCTGCGCGCCGTCCTGGATGTCGGTGTCGACCGGTTCGATATCGGCCCAGCCGAGTCCGGCGCGTTCGAGGGCGAACAGCAGTAGCGTGGTCTGCCAGGAGCCGTGCGCGATCCCGACCCGCTTGCCGCGCAGATCGGCGACCGTCTCGACGCCGCTGCCCGCGAGGGCGACCAGGCGGCCGTTCTCGATGCGCGGGCCGGAGATGCCGACGTAGACGATGTCGCGGTCGTTGCCCAGGGCGGTGATGGGCGGGGTGAAACCGGTGCCGATGAAGTCGTAGCCGCCGTCCTCGAACAGGTGGTCCGAATGCTGGGACGGCAGTGCCGATTTCACGTCGACACGCTCGGTCGCGGGCAGGGTGCGCAGGTCGACCCACTCCACGTCGGGCAGGACGCGCTCGAGGATGCCGCGGTGGCGCAGGACGAACAGCGAATTGTTGTGCGGGAAGTAGCCGACACGGATGCTCATGAAATCTCCTGGTGGACGCGGATTGCCGGGTGGTTGTGGTGGTTGTCGGGTGCGGTCAGCCGG
>NZ_JBSGBY010000397.1:0-7985 GCF_053601505.1 Nocardia sp. NPDC004722 | reverse complement strand
ATCGGTGGCGCCGGACACCGGGTCTCGCAGCAGCAGTTCGTCGCCGTCCAGGTGATCGGCCGGGGCGGCGGCGAAGAAGCGCTTGAACTCCATGGATGACCAAGATCGCGTCCCTGCGCAACCGCGCCAAGGCCGCGTTCAAGCAGCGGGAGGGTGTGAACCTCACCTACCTGCCGTTCTACGCCAAGGCCGTCATCGAGGCGCTGGCCGTGCACCCGAACATCAACGCGTCCTACAACTCCGACACCAAGGAGATCACCTACCACTCGGTGGTCAACCTGGGTATCGCGGTCGACACCGAGCAGGGTCTGCTCTCGCCGATCATCCACAACGCCAACGACCTGTCGCTGGCCGGACTGGCGCGGGCCATCGCTGATATCGCCAACCGGGCGCGCACCGGCGGCCTGAAGCCGGACGAGCTGGCCAACGGCACCTTCACCATCACCAACATCGGCTCGAACGGCGCGCTGTTCGACACCCCGATCCTGGTGCCGCCGCAGGCCGCCGAGCTGGGCACCGGCGCTATCGTGCGTCGCCCGATGGTGATCACCGACGACGGCAACGAGTTCATCGGCATCCGCTCGATGGCCTACCTGCCGCTCACCTACGATCACCGCCTCATCGACGGCGCCGACGCGGGTCGCTTCGTGACCACGATCAAGCACCGACTCGAAGAGGCGGCGTTCGAGGGCGATCTCGGCCTGTAGTCGCATGAAGGTCGTGGTCGCCGGATCCTCCGGACTGATCGGGACGGCGCTCGTCGCGGCCCTGCGCCGCGACGGGCACCAGGTCATCCGCCTGGTGCGCCGTCCCGTCCACGCCCGCGACGAATTCACCTGGGACCCGGTGCGTTCCAACCTGGACGAGCGCGCGCTGCGCGATGCCGACGCCGTGGTGAACCTGTGCGGCGCGAGCATCGGGCGGCGACGCTGGAACGGCAGCTACAAGCAGGAGCTGCGCGACAGCCGGATCGTGCCGACCGATGTGCTGGCCGCCGCGGTCGCCGCCGCGGGGGTGCCGACGTTGGTCAATGCCAGCGGCGTGCATTACTACGGCGGCGACGCCGGGGACCGGATCATCACCGAAACCTCCCCTGCCGGAACGGGATTCCTGGCGCGGCTGTGCGCCGACTGGGAATCCGCCACCGAACTGGCCGCCGACGCCGGGGTGCGCACGGTGTTGCTGCGGTCCGCAGTGGTGCTGGCGCGGCACGGCGGCATGCTCGGAATGCTCTATCCGCTCTACTATCTCGGCCTCGGCGGCCGTCTGGGCAGCGGGCGGCAGTACGTCCCGTGGATCTCCCTGGACGACGAGGTGGGCGCGATCATGTACGCGCTGACCCACGAAAACCTCTCCGGCCCAGTCAATATGGTCGGCCCCGCCCCGGTCACCAATGCCGAGTTCACCCGCGCGCTCGGCCGCGTCATGCACCGGCCCACCCCGCTGATGGTCCCGGCCTTCGCGCTGCGCGCCGCCGTCGGCGAATTCGCCGAGGAAGCAATCCTGCACGGCCCCAGGGCGATTCCCACCGCACTGGAAGAGGCCGGATACCAGTTCCAGCACCCGACCATCGGCGCCGCGCTGGCCGCGACGCTCGGCCACGCGCAGTAGATTCCGGCTAAGAGCCCCGCCGGAATGACGGGATCGGCGGGCGCGGTGGGCATCACAGCAGGCGCGGCGCACGTCACAGTGGACCCGTCGATACCGTAGGCCGGTGACCAATCAATCGTCCGAGCTGCTGATCAGGGATGCGCGGGAGAGTGATCTGCCGGAGATCCTGGTGATCCACAACAACGCCATCGCCGAGACCACCGCTATTTGGGATACCGAGCCCGCGGATCTGGACGAGCGCAAGGCGTGGTTCGCGGGGCGGACCGGGGCCGGGCATCCGGTGCTGGTGGCCGAGATCGACGGCCGGGTGGCCGGGTACGCCAGCTACGGGCAGTTCCGGCCGAAGTCCGGCTACCGCTTCGCGGTCGAGAATTCGGTGTACGTGTCAGATATATTCCAGCGGCGCGGGGTGGCCACGGCGTTGATGACCGCGCTGCTCGAGCGGGCGCAGCATTCGGATGTGCACACCATGATCGCGGCGATCGAGTCGAGTAACCGCACGTCGATCGCACTGCACGAGAAATTCGGGTTCGCGATCGTCGGGCAGATGGCGGAAGTCGGGTACAAGTTCGGGCGCTGGATGGACCTGACGCTCATGCAACGCGTCCTCGACGGAGGGGTAACGTCGCAATCGTGAGTGAGAGTACGGCCACCGCACCGTTACCCCGTGCGGTATCCGCCCGCTTCGACGGCACACCCCTCGCCGTGGAGAATCTGGGCCTCATCGATTACCAGCAAGCCTGGGAGCTGCAGCGGCGAATCGCCGCGGAACGCGCCGACGGAATCGGACAAGACCGGCTGCTGCTGCTCGAACATCCCTTCGTCTACACCGCCGGGCGGCGCACCGAACCGCAGGATCTGCCCATGGACGGCAGCCCGGTCATCGAGGTGGATCGCGGCGGGAAGATCACCTGGCACGGGCCCGGGCAATTGGTCGGCTACCCCATCGTGCGGCTGGCCGAACCCGTCGACGTCGTCGCCTACGTGCGCCGCCTCGAGGAAGCCCTGATCGCCGTCTGCGCGCAGCTCGGCCTGGAAACCGGTCGGGTGGAAGGCCGTTCAGGTGTCTGGGTGCCCGCCAACAATTTCGCGCCCGAGCGCAAGGTCGCGGCCATCGGCGTGCGCGTGCAGCGCGGCGTCACCCTGCACGGGATCTCGCTCAACTGCGATTCCAGCCTGGCCGGGTTCGACGCCATCGTGCCGTGCGGGATCCGCGATGCCGGGGTCACCACACTCAGCCGCGAACTCGGCCGCGACGTCACCGTGGACGAGGTGCGGCCGCTGGTCGCCGACGCCATCGCGCGTGCCCTCGACGGCATGCTGAAGGTGGCCGACCACACGCTGTCCCGCTGCGCCGACGCGGCGGCCGAATGCCCCGAGCCGCTGCCCGCGGCCACGACCGATCAGCTGCCCGTGGTGCCCGCCGCAGTGCCCGCCAAGGCTGAATGATCACGAGCGTAGGGTGAACAAAGTGACCTCCGTCGACAACCCGACACCAACCAGCGCGTCCGCACCCAATGGCCGCAAACTGCTCCGCATCGAGGCGCGCAACGCCGAGACCCCGATCGAGCGCAAACCCTCCTGGATCCGCACCCGCGCGACCATGGGCCCCGAGTACACCGAACTCAAGGGCCTGGTGAAACGCGAAGGGCTGCACACGGTCTGCGAGGAAGCCGGGTGTCCCAACATCTTCGAATGCTGGGAAGACCGCGAGGCCACCTTCCTGATCGGCGGCGAGCAGTGCACGCGGCGCTGCGACTTCTGCCAGATCGACACCGGCAAGCCCGCCGCGCTGGATCGTGACGAGCCGCGGCGTGTGGCGGAGTCGGTGCAGGCCATGGGGCTGCGCTACTCGACCATCACCGGCGTCGCGCGCGACGATCTCGAGGACGGCGGGGCGTGGCTGTACGCGGAGACCGTGCGCGCGATCAAGGCACTCAACCCGAACACGGGTGTCGAGCTGCTGATCCCTGACTTCAACGCGGTGCCCGAACAGCTGGCCGAGGTGTTCTCGTCGCGGCCGGAGGTGTTGGCGCACAATCTGGAGACGGTGCCGCGCGTGTTCAAGCGCATCCGGCCCGCGTTCCGCTACGAGCGGTCGCTGTCGGTCATCACCGCCGCGCGTGAAGCCGGACTGGTCACCAAGTCCAACCTCATCCTCGGCATGGGCGAGACCCCCGAGGAAGTGACCCAGGCGCTGCGCGATCTGCACGAGGCGGGCACCGACATCATCACCATCACCCAGTACCTGCGCCCCTCCCCCCGCCACCACCCGGTCGACCGCTGGGTCAAGCCGGAGGAGTTCGTCGAGCACTCCAAGGCCGCCGAGGAAATGGGCTTCGCCGGCGTCATGGCAGGACCGCTGGTCCGCTCCTCCTACCGCGCGGGTCGCCTCTACGCCCAGGCCATGCGACACCACGGCCGCGAGATCTCCCCGGAGATGCTGCACCTGGCCCAGGAAGGCTCCGCCGCCCAGGAGGCGAACAGCGTGCTGGCTCGTTTCGGTTCTTCAGGGGCATAAGCGAATTCGCCTGCGATAAACAGACAAATAGGAAGGCCCGGACGAAATGTCCGGGCCTTCTACATATTTACAACACGCCAATTTCCGCCGCGCCGCTTGCGAGCGCAAATTGCTTGCGATTCAGGCGTTTCCAGCTGCCCATTCACATAGTGTGAGCCCACTTCCTTCCGAGGGGCGGTGGCTTGATTTACGGATCGAGCCTGGTCTGAGCCGCGCCCAGGAAGGAGGTGGGTGGGGATGGCGAAACATCGTCGCGAGGCGAAACATCGTAAGAGTGGTTCCCCGGTCAACTGGGTTGTTGTTGCTGCAACGGCCGCAGTTGCCGGGGTGATCACCATCTTGGTCCGGCGGATGCTGGGCTGAGATGACCCATCCGGGTGGGGCGTCGGTCATAACGGCGCTCCATCCTCCCCGCCATCACTTTCGTGACGAGGTCGAATGTACACCCTGCTGATCAGCCCGTGGGCGTGTCGCCTCAGGTGAACGCCAGGTATCGGCGTGCCGTACAAATCGGTTCGGTCGATTCGTGGACGTGTGCGCGTCGCTGGTGGGAAGCTCGAAGGACCGCTTTCATCGACCCCCGGAGCGAGCCATGGTCGAGCGAACGACGTCGTCGCAAGGTGTCAACGGCAGGGTAGTCGTGGCCGAAAGGCCGGACGAGATACGGAATGTGGTGCTGGTCGGCCACAGTGGATCGGGCAAGACCACGCTGGTCGAGGCGCTGGCCGTGGCCGCCGGGGCCGTGCCCCGGGCAGGGCGGGTGGAGGACGGCACCTGCGTCTCGGATTACGACGATATCGAGCAGCGACAACATCGGTCGGTCCAACTGTCGGTGGTGCCGATGGGATGGGACCACCTCAAGGTCAATCTCCTCGATACCCCCGGATACGCGGATTTCGTCGGGGAACTCAGGGCCGGTCTGCGAGCAGCGGACGCGGCCCTTTTCATTCTCTCGGCCGCCGCGGGCGTGGAGGGTGTGAGCGGAGCGACGCTGGCGCTGTGGGAGGAATGCGCGCACGTCGGCATGCCGCGCGCGATCGTGCTCACCCATTTGGACACCGCGCGCGCCGATTTCGAGGACATGACCGAGACCTGCCGGGAAATCCTCGGCGGCGGACGGTCGGAATCGATACTGCCGCTGCATCTTCCGGTGTACGGGCCGAAGGCCGCCGACGGGCATCGGCCGGTGACCGGGTTGATCGACCTGCTCACCGAACACGTCTACGACTACATCACCGGTGAGCGCACGGAAACGCCTGTGTCGGAAGAACAGCGGGAGCAGATGGAGGAGGCACGGGGGCGGCTGCTCGAGGGGATCATCGCCGAGAGCGAGGACGAATCGCTCATGGACCGCTACCTCGGCGGCGAGGAGATCGATCTCGCCACGGTGGTCGCGGATCTGGAGAAGGCGGTGGCGCGCGGCAGTTTCCATCCGGTGCTGATCGCCGCACCGCCGCCGGAAGGGGCGCGGCAGGGGCTGGGGACGGTGGAGATCCTGGATCTGATCACGCGTGGATTCCCCACGCCCGCAGAGCATCCCGTGTTCGCGACCGGGTCCGGCGGCAAGGCGTCCGCGCTGGCCTGCGATCCCACCGCTCCCCTGGCGGCCGAGGTGATCCGCACCGCCTCCGACCCGTATGTGGGGCGAATGTCGTTGGTGCGGGTGTTCTCCGGGACCCTGCACGCCGACGACACCGTGCACGTGTGCGGGCACGGGCCCGCCGAGACCGGCAATCACGATGCCGACGAACGCGTGGGCGGCGTCTCCGCGCCCTTCGGCAAGCAGCAGCGGCCGCTGCCGCAGGCCATCGCCGGGGACATCGTGTGCGTGAGCAAACTGTCACGGGCCGAGACCGGGGATACGTTGTCCGCCAAGGACTGTCCGCTCATCATCGAACCCTGGTCGATGCCGGATCCGCTGCTGCCGGTGGCCATCAAGGCGCACAGCAAGGCAGATGAGGACAAGCTCTCGCAAGGGTTGGCGCGGCTGGTCGCGGAGGATCCGACGGTGCGGCTGGAACAGAATGCCGACACCCATCAGCTGGTGCTGTGGTGTCTGGGCGAGGCGCATCGCGAAGTGGCGCTGGAACGGCTGCGGTCCCGTTTCGGGGTCCAGGTCGACGTGATCGACCACCGGGTGGCCTTGCGGGAAACCTTCGCCACCTCGGCCTCCGCCAAAGGACGGCATGTGAAGCAGTCCGGCGGGCACGGGCAGTACGCGATCTGCGAGATCGAGGTCGCGCCGCTGCCGGAGGGTTCCGGGATCGAGTTCGTCGACAAGGTGGTGGGCGGAGTCGTTCCGCGCCAATTCATTCCGTCGGTCGAGAAGGGTGTGCGCGCCCAGGCCGTGAAGGGTGTGGCCGCGGGCTACCCCCTGGTGGACGTGCGAGTGACCCTCTTCGACGGCAAGGCGCACTCCGTCGACTCCTCCGACGCCGCCTTCCAGATGGCAGGCGCCCTCGCCCTCCGTGAAGCCGCGGGCACCGCCCGCATCAGCCTGCTCGAACCGATCTCCGAAGTGCGCGTGGTCGTTTCCGACGAATACGTCGGCCCGGTCCTCGGCGACCTCTCCAGCCGCCGCGGCCGCGTCCTCGGCACCGAACCGGTCGGCCTGGGCCGCACCATGATCCGCGCCGAAGTCCCCGAACTCGAACTCAGCCGCTACGCCATCGACCTACGCTCCCTCGCCCACGGCGGCGCCACCTTCACCCGCGCCTACGCCAGACACGAAGCCATGCCCGCCCAAATGGCGGACTCGATGCGAGAGAAAACCAAGACCGCCAACTGATTTCGCGAGCTATTCGCAGGCCACGCCGTCGTTGTCGCGGTCGAGGGCGGGGCGGTAGCCGGGTTCGCCCTTGCGGATGGGGGCCGCGCCCGCGTCGCGTGCTTCGGTGCAGTTCTTGTAGTAGACGTCGGCGGCGGGGACGACCAGGCCTGCGCCCGTGAGGAGGTCACGGGCGGTGGTGGAGGCGGGGATGGCCGGGATTTCGGCCGGGGCGGACTGCGTGTCGGCCGGGGCGGCCGGGATGTCGGCGGGGACGCCCGGGGCGGTGTGGAAGTCCGCGTGGGCCTCGGTGGCGGTCACCGCGAGCAGGGTGGCGGCGGTGGCGGTGGTCATGCCGATGGTGGCCAGGACCTTCTTCATCTCTTTCACTCCATTCATTGGTGAACAACAGGTTTGGGGCGATCAGGGTGTGCAGGCGTCGAGGACGCGGATCATGGCGTCCTTCTCCGGCTGCGTAACCCACAGGGAATACGCGGATTTCACCGTGATCTGCTTCGCCACATATGTGCAGCGGTAGGTCTTGTCGGGCGGCAGCCAGGAGGCGGCGTCGCTCGCGCCCTTCTGTTGGTTGGCGGGGCCGTCGACGGCGAGCAGGTTGCGCGGGTCGTTGGCGAGGTTGGCGCGTTCGCGGGGGCTCAGTCGCTGCGCGCCCTTCTGCCAGGCGTCCGAGAGGGCGACCACGTGATCGATCTGCACCGTATGCGAGGTGTCCTGGCCGCGCACGAAGTCGATGGATCTGCCGGTGTACGGGTCGGTGAGGGTGCCCGAGAGCACGACGCAGTCGCCGGTGCCGGGTTTGAAGGCGGGGTCGATCAGGTCGCGGCCGAGGATGTCGTTGCGGGTGTCGCAGCCGTTGTGGCCGCCCGCGACATCGACGTCATCGGTCCAGGTCTCGCCGAACTGGTTTCGCGCGTAACCGGTCTTGGGTGCGCGGCCCTGCACCGGGAGGGTGTCCAGCAGGGCGCGAGCCTCGGCCGGGGACAGCACCATGGCCTCGGAGAACAGCAGCGCCGCCGAACGCGGAAGCGATTGCGCGACAACGCCGGTCGAGGCGCTCGCGGCGGG
>NZ_JBSGBY010000396.1:0-7986 GCF_053601505.1 Nocardia sp. NPDC004722 | reverse complement strand
GCAGAACACCGCGTCCGGCCGCTGCGCCAGCATGCGCCCGCACACGCCCGCCGTGCCCGGCGCACAGCGCACCCGCACCAGCACCGCGTCCCCGCGCGGGGCGAGCGCGGTGACGGTGACCGTGCCGCTGTCGAGCAACCGGCTGCCGTGGCGGGCGACCGTGCGCTCGGGTTCGCCCAGGACCGTGGCGATCCGGCTCCAGGAGGCGCGGCCGTCGATCTGCAGCGCTCCCACGATGCGCCGGTCCAATTCGTCCAACATCGGCCAAGTATGCGGCCGATTCCGTCAGTCGGCCCCACGACCTTGTCCGAAATCTCGCTCACCGGGCACGGTGTGTCCCATGACATCTCGGCTCACCCGGGTGATATCCCGCAGCTGCCGGCGGGTATCGAACCGCTCTCCGCTGTCCTCGCACCGACCTCGGCTGACACCGCATCCCTCGCCACATTCCTCTGCGCGTTCCCCGCTCCTGTCTCGGCGTTCCGGGGCGGCATCCCGTGGCCTCCGCCATTGGATACCGGTGGCGATCGCCGCCGCGGTGATCCTCGGAAGCGGTGGCGCGGCACCGGCATTCGCCGATGCCGCCGCCGGTCCCGAAGTGGTGCGGACCGATACCGGCGCGGTCCGGGGCGCCACCTCGGACGGCGACCGTTCCTTCCTCGGCATCCCCTTCGCCGCGCCGCCCGTGGGACCGCTGCGCTGGCAGCCGCCCGCGCCCGCGCTGCCGTGGGCGGGTGAACGCGACGCCACCCGCCCCGGCAATGCGTGCCCACAGTCGGCGTCGCCGTTCGGTGGCGCGGACACCGTCACCGAGGACTGCCTCAACCTCAATGTCTTCACCCCGCGCCGGGACGCGCACGCCTGCCGGTCGTGGTGTTCATCCATGGCGGCTACATGGTGTCCGGTTCGGGCCGTGACTATTCCGCGCATCGCATGGTGGCGCGTGGCGACGTGGTGGTCGTGACCGTCAACTATCGGCTCGGCGCGCTCGGTGGGCTGTCGCTGCCGGGCGGGGATGTCGCCGGCGACTACGGCGTGCAGGATCAGCAGGCCGCCTTGCGGTGGGTCCAGCGCAATATCGCGGCCTTCGGCGGCGATCCGGGCACGGTCACCATCGACGGGCAGTCCGCGGGGGCGTTGTCGGTGTGTTCGCAACTCGGCTCGCCACTGGCGGCGGGGCTGTTTCAGCGGGCGATCGTGCAGAGCGCGCCGTGCGCCGGAAACGGGTTCGGGCCGTTGCAGACTCGCGATCAGGCCGATCGGCAGGGGCAGGAGTTCGCCGCGGCGGTCGGCTGCCCGGATCCGGTCACCGCCGGAGTGTGCCTGCGCACCAAGCCCGTCGGCGACCTGCTCGCCGCGCAAGCCGCCTATCAGTGGTTTCCGGATATCGACGGGCGGGTGCTGACCACCCAGTTCCGGGACGCGTTCGAGTCCGGGCACTTCAACCAGGTGCCCACCATGATCACCGGCACCCGGGACGAAGAACGGCTGATGGTGGTGCAGCAGTACGGGTATCAGACCGCGCTCACCGCCGACGCCTACCCGCAGGCCGTGCGCGACTTCTTCGGAGCCGACCGCGCCGATCAGGTGCTCGCGCACTACCCGCTGTCCGGCTACGACCAGCCGGTGCTGGCGTACGCGGCCGCCCGCAGCGACTTCGACTATCTGTGCGGCAATCCGACCACCGCGGGCCTGCTGGCGCGGCGGGTGCCGACGTATGCCGCCGAGTTCGCCGACGAGACCGCGCCCGGCCTGCCCGGCATCCCGCCGCCCAGCTTTCCGCTCGGCGCGGCCCACGCCTCGGACCTGCCATACCTGTACGAAACCAGCGGCGTCACACCGGCGTTCACCGACGCGCAGCAGCGCCTGTCCGACACCATGATCGACTACTGGACCGCGTTCGCCCGCACCGGCGACCCCAACGGGCCCGGTCGCGCGCAGGCTCCGCGCTTCGACGGCAGCGGGCGGATGCTGCGGTTCACCGAATCCGGCGCGCAACCCTACGCCGGGTTCGCCGCTGAGCACCAGTGCGACTTCTGGAACGCCTACATCACCTGGTAAACCTCGAAACCCCCACGGAGCGACCATGAATCGCGCATATCTCATCCTTGCCCCCGCAGTCCCCGCAGCGGCGTTGCTGTCGGCGATCTGGCTTCCGTTCGTGAACACCGCCCACCTGTGGTTCGGCCTGCCCGCGCTGTTCGTGTGGCTGTCGGCGTGGGTGCTGCTCATCACCCCGGCGCTGCTGCTGGCCGAGCGCGGCCGCACCGCGAAGGAGGATTCCCGATGATCCTCACCGTCGCACTGCTGGGCATGGCGGTGATCGCCCTGGTCGGGCTGCGGGCCCGGCGCGGCACCCGCGACCTGTCCGAATGGACCGTCGGGGGACGCAATTTCGGCAAGAGCGCCACCTGGTTCCTGCAAGCGGGCGAAGGTTTCACCACCTTCACCTTCCTGGGCGTCGCCAACCGCACCTTCGCGGGCGGCGCGGTCGCCACCTACGCGATCCCCTACATTCCGCTGTCCTATATCGGCGTCTACTTCCTCGGGCCACGGCTGTGGCGGCTGGGCACGCAACGCGGATACCTCACGCAGGCCGACTATTTCGCCGACCGCTACCGCAGTCCACTGTTCGGCAGGCTGGTCGCGCTCACCGGGGTGGTGTTCCTGCTGCCGTATCTGCAATTGCAGATCACCGGGCTGGGCACCATCGTCGAACTGGTCACCGGCAGCCACGATTCGGGCACCTCGAGCATGATCATCGCGACGGTGCTGATGGTCGCGTTCGTGCTGTGGTCAGGCATTCGCGGCATCGCGGGCACGGCGTACCTCAAGGACGCGCTCATGATCCTGGCGATGGTGGTGCTGGTGATCGCGGTGCCCGCCCACTTCTCCGGCGGCGTCCCGGCCATGTTCCGCGAAATCCAGCACAGCGCACCGCAACTGCTGACCGTCGGCCACAACGACGGCCCGGCCGGGTCGGTGTGGTGGCTGACCAGCGTGCTCATCTCCGCCATCGGCAGCGCCTTCTTCACGCTGCCGCACCTGTGGCCGCCGCTGCTGGCCTCGCGGGACGAGCGGGTGATCCGCAGCAACAACGCCTGGCTGCCGCTGTATCAGGTGGTCATCATTCTGCCGATCGTCATCGGGTTCACCGGAATCCTGGCGAGACTGCACGGCGCGCACGTCCCGCCCGGCGGGGTGCTGCTGTGGCTGACCGGACAGGCGCTGCCGGACTGGCTGGTCGGGGTGGTGGCGGTGGCGGCCGCCGCGGCGGCGATGGTGCCCGCGGCCGCCATCAGCCTGGGCATCTCGTCGCTGGTGGCGCACAACCTGATTCCGCTGCGCGGCGAGCGGGCCCGGCTCGCACTCAACCACGCGACGGTGATCGCGGTCGCGGGGCTGACACTGCTGCTGGCCGTTCACCGGCCCACCGCGCTGGCCGATCTGCTGCTGCTCACCTTCAGCGGGCTCGCCCAGACGGCGCCCGCTTTCCTTGCCGCGCTGTGGGATCGGCGGCGGCCGCACCCGGCGGCAGCGATGGCGGGGATGGTCGCCGGGATCGCGGTGGTGGCGTGGGTTGAGCTGGGCAAGCATTACGCGGCGGTGCACAACATCAATTCGGGGATTCTCGGACTGCTCGTGAACCTGACCGTGTTCGGGTGCGCCCAACTGCTGTTATCCGACCGCCGTGATTCCCTTGTCCGCCAAACCGATTCGGCCCCGCTACCGGCCACCGAGCACTGAGGAGATCCGATGTACACCGATATCTGTTTCCTCCCGGCCGTCGAACTGGCCCGGCTGCTGCGCGCACGGGAACTCTCGGCGGTGGAGGTGACGCGCGCCCATCTCGACCGGATCGAAGCCATCGACCCGCACGTCAACGCCGTCGTCACGGTGACCGCCGAGCAGGCCATGGAGCAGGCGCGCACTGCCGACGCCCGGTTCGCCGCCGGTGTCCCTACGGGTCCGCTGCACGGGATACCCATGGCGCACAAGGACACTCACGAGACCGCCGGTATCAGGACCACGCACGGAAGCCCGATCTATGCTCGCCACGTCCCCGACCGCGACGAGCTGATCGTCGAAAGGCTCAGGGCGGCAGGCGCGATCACCCTCGGCAAGACCAATGTGCCCGAATTCGGTGCGGGCTCACACACCTTCAACACCGTGTTCGGCGCGACCCGCAATCCCTACGATCGGGAGCGGTCGGCGGGCGGCAGCAGCGGCGGCGCGGCAGCGGCCCTCGCCTGCGGCATGCACGCACTGGCCGACGGCAGCGATATGGGTGGCTCGCTGCGCAATCCGGCGTCGTTCTGCAATGTGGTGGGTTTGCGGCCCTCGCCCGGGCGCGTACCGAGTTGGCCCACTCCCCTCGCCTGGTCGACGCTGGCCGTACAGGGGCCGATGGCACGCACAGTCGCCGATGTGGCGCTGCTGCTTTCGGTGCTGGCGGGACCGGATCCGCGCAGTCCGATCGCCTGCGCCGAACCGGGGGCGCTGTTCGCTCCCCCGCTCGGGACCGATCTGCGCGGGCTGCGGGTGGCGTGGTCACCGGATCTGGATGGCGCCATCCCCGTCGACCCGGCGGTCCGCGACGTGCTCGCACCCGCCGCCGAGGTCTTCGAGGAGCTGGGTGCGTTCGTCGCCCCGGACTGTCCCGACCTGTCGGGCGCGGAGGAGGTGTTCCGGACCCTGCGCGCCTGGCAGTTCGCCTCGGCCCTGGGTCCGCTACTCGCGCAACGCGATTCGCTCAAACCCGCGCTGATCCGCAATATCGAGATCGGGCTGGCGCTCAGCGGCACCGATCTCGCCGCCGCGGAACTCGCCCACACCGCCCTGTTCCACCGGGTGCGCGAATTCTTCGACCGCTACGACATTCTGCTGCTGCCCGTCAGCCAGGTGCCGCCGTTTCCGATCGAGCTCGAATACCCGGCCGAGGTCGACGGCGAGCCGATGGCCGACTACCTGGCGTGGATGCGCTCGTCGTATGTCATCAGCGCGACGGGTTGCCCGGCGCTGTCGGTCCCGGCCGGGTTCACCCCCGACGGATTGCCGGTCGGGGTGCAGATCGTCGGCCCGCACGGCGCAGACCGCCTCGTCCTCGAGGTCGGCCACGCCTTCGAACAGGCCACCCGCTACGGGGAGATCCGGCCGCCGATCGTCACCGGCGAGCCGGTTCCTGTCGGTATCAGGCCAGCTGGATGAGTTCCAGGTAGTCCTGCGACCAGTGGTCCTCGGTGCCGTCGGGCAGCATGATCACGCGTTCCGGGTTGAGGGCCTCGGCCGCGCCCGGATCGTGGGTCACCAGCACGACCGCGCCCGCGTAGCTGCGCAGCGCGTCGAGGACCTGCTCACGCGAGACCGGGTCGAGGTTGTTGGTCGGCTCGTCGAGCAGCAGCACGTTGGCGGCCGAGGAGACCAGACCGGCCAGGGCAAGACGGGTCTTCTCACCACCGGACAGTGTGCCCGCGGGCTGCTCGAGCTGCGGGCCGGAGAACATGAACGCGCCGAGTAGGCCGCGCAGATCCTGTTCGCCCGCGTCGGGGGCGGCGTGGCGGATGTTCTCCCAGACGGTCGCGCGATCGTCGAGGGTGTCGTGCTCCTGGGCGAAGTAGCCGATCTTGAGACCGCGGCCGGGATCGATCTGCCCGGCGGTGAGGGTCTCCACACCCGCGAGCAGCCGCAGCATCGTGGTCTTACCGGCACCGTTGAGGCCGAGAATGACCACGCGACTGCCCTTGTCGATGGCCAGGTTCACGCCGGTGAAGATCTCCAGCGACCCGTAGAGCTTGGTCAGGTTGGTGGCCATCAGCGGCGTCTTGCCGCAGGGGGCGGGCTCGGGGAACTTGATGCGCGCGACCTTGTCGGCCACGCGAATGTCATCGACCTCGTTCAGCATGCGCTCGGCGCGCTTGACCATCTGATGGGCCGCGGCGGCCTTGGTGGCCTTCGCGCCGAGCTTGGCGGCCTGCTGCTTGAGCGCGGACGCCTTCTTCTCGGCGTTGGCGCGCTCGCGCACGCGGCGCTGCTCGTCGGTGGCGCGGGCGTCGAGGTATTTCTTCCAGCCCATGTTGTAGATGTCGGCCTCACCGCGCACGGCGTCGAGGAACCACACCTTGTTGACCACGTCGCCGAGAAGTTCGACATCGTGGGAGATCACGATGAGCCCGCCGTCGTGGCTCTGCAGGAACCCGCGCAGCCAGTTGATGGAGTCGGCGTCGAGGTGGTTGGTGGGCTCGTCGAGCAGCAGCACCGTGTCGGACTTGCCGCCGCTGCCGTCGGAGGCGCTGAACAGGATGCGCGCCAACTCGATTCGCCGACGCTGACCACCGGAGAGGGTCTTCAGCTGCTGGTTGAGCACGCGATCGGGCAGGGCCAGGCTGTGACAGATCCGCGCGGCCTCACTCTCGGCCACGTAACCGCCGAGCGCGGAGAACCGCTCCTCGAGCCGCCCGTACTTGCGAATCGCCTTGTCGCGCTCCTTCTCATCGGCCACCTCGGCCATGAGCGCCTGCTGCTTCTCCATCTCCCGCAGCAGCGAATCCAGCCCCCGCGCGGACAACACTCGATCCTTGGCGAGGATGTCGAGGTTGCCTTCCTTCGGATCCTGCGGCAAATATCCGATTTCCCCCGACCGGATGACCTTGCCCGCGTAAGGTTCACCCTCACCGGCCAGAATGCGCAACGTCGTGGTCTTCCCGGCACCGTTGCGCCCCACCAGCCCGATCCGATCACCGGCCTGCACCCGCAGCGCCGACCCCGGCGCAGTGAGTAGGGTGCGGACTCCGGCCCGGACCTCCAGGTCGGTCGCGGTGATCACAAGCGTCTCCTCGGTGCATCGGATACGGGTCGAAAACTGAGCAATGTGCGACATGCAAACGCACAAGAACCACCGATTTTATCCCAGCTCCCTCAGACCCCGAGGTCAGGGGCGCGGTCGGTTGCGTCGCCCCCGGCCGGGCGGGAACTCGGTTGCATCACGCGGACCGGTGCGGTTGCCTGTAGTGCCGTGGCCCACGTGAACGTTTCCGATATCGAGTACTTCCTCGCCGATGGGCGACAGCTGCTCAATGGGGTTAGCTTTCGGATCGGGGAGGGGGTGAAGGCGGCGTTGATCGGGCCGAACGGGACGGGGAAGACGACGTTGATGAAGATCGTCGCCGGGGATCTCGCGCCGGAGGAGGGGGCGGTGGCGCGGTCGGGGTCGCTGGGGGTGATGCGGCAGTTCATCGGGCAGATCGATGATGGGTCGACGGTGCGGGATTTGTTGTTGTCGGTGTCGGCGACCGAGGTGGCCGCGGCGGCGCGGGCGCTCGATGCCGCCGAGGACGCGATGATCGAAACCGATGACGAGGCAACGCAGTTGGCGTATGCGCACGCGCTCACCACGTGGGGAGATGTCGGCGGGTACGAGATGGAGACGTTCTGGGACAAGGTCACCACCGCGGCGTTGGGCGTCGAGTACGACCGGGCCAAGTGGCGTGCGGTCAAGACGCTGAGCGGGGGCGAGCAGAAGCGGGTGGTTCTGGAAGCCTTGTTCAACGGTCCGGACGAGGTGCTGTTGCTCGACGAACCGGACAACTATCTCGACGTGCCGGGTAAGCAGTGGCTGGAACGAACGATCGCCGCGTCGAGCAAGTCGGTGCTGTTCATCAGCCACGACCGTGAACTCATCGCGAACGCGGCGACCCGGATCGTCACCCTCGAGCCCGGAGTCAACGGCGCGACGTCGTGGATTCACGGCGGCGGCTTCGCGGGCTATCAGCAAGCCCGCGAGGATCGCAACGCGCGGCTGGACGAACTGCGTCGCCGATGGGACGAGGATCTCGCCAAGTTGCGCGCGCTGGTGCTGCGCTTGCGCGAGAAGGCGAAGTTCAACGACGGTGTCGCCGCGCGCTATCACGCCGCCCAGACCCGCCTGGCCAAGTTCGAGGAGGCCGGGCCGCCCGAGGCGATTCCCTTGCGGCAGAACATCTCCGTGCG
>NZ_JBSGBY010000395.1:0-8003 GCF_053601505.1 Nocardia sp. NPDC004722 | reverse complement strand
AGGGCACACGGTGAGCGGGCGACGGCGGCGGATGTCGAGTGGTCCGAGTTCGCGGCGCGGACCAACCACTACGTGGTGTCGAGGACGCTGGAGTCGGTGGCGTGGCCGAACGCCCGCATCCTCGCGGACCTGGACGCGGTGGCGGCGATGAAACGTGAACCGGGCAAGGACATCTACCTGATCGGCGGCCCGACGATCGTTGCCGCCGCCCTCGACGCGGGCCTGGTCGACGAGCTGCGCCTGATCGTCTATCCCCTGATCGCGGGGGAGGGCAAGGCGTTGTTCTCGTCCTCGGCTCGACATGCCATGTCGCTGAACAAAGTCGAGCAGTTGCCCGAGGGGAGGTTGAGCCTGGTGTACGAAATCGGGCAGTGACCGGGTAACCGGACCCTGGATGTCAGTCGCCGCGTGGGCGCGCCCGGAAATGGGCGCGCTCACCCTGTTTGCCGAAGAGGCTGAGGAATTCGACCGGCTCGTCGTCGGCCGAGCCGAACCAGTGCGGTTCGCGGGTGTCGAATTCGGCGGCTTCGCCGGGCTCGAGGATCAGGTCGTGAGCGCCGAGCACGAAGCGCAATCGGCCGTTGAGGACGTAGAGCCATTCGTAGCCCTCGTGGGTCTGCGGCGTCGGTTCGGTGCGGCCGGAGCGCGGCGGGAGGATGATCTTGAAGGCTTGGATGCCGCCGACGCGCCGGGTCAGCGGCAGCATCTGCATGCCGTGGCGGGTGATCGGGCGCATGTGCACGCGCGGGTCGCCGGTTTGCGGGGCGTCCACCAGTTCGTCGAGGGTGACCTGGTGGGCGCGGGCCAGGGGGAGCAGCTGCTCGAGGGTCGGGCGGCGCGCGCCCGACTCCAGCCGGGACAGGGTGCTGACCGAGATGCCGGTTTCCGCGGACAGCTCCGCGAGCGTGGTTTCGCGTTGTTTGCGCAGTTCACGTAGCCGCAGGCCCACTCCGTCCAGGGCGCGGTCGAGGTCGGAGGTCATGACCCGAGTTTGCCATATCGGCAAACAAGGTTGCCAGTCTGGCCGAAGTGGCGGCATGGTCGAAGCCAGGAGGTGGTCATCAATGACCGATGAGCTGAACAGCAGCTATGACGTGGTGGTGGTCGGCGGCGGTGCCGCGGGACTGAACGGAGGACTGATGCTGGGCCGGGCGCGGCGCTCGGTGGCGGTGATCGACGCGGGCAGCCCGCGCAACGCGCCCGCGCACGCGGTGCACGGGTTGTTCGCGCGGGAAGGCGTGGCCCCGGCGGACCTGCTGGCGCGCGGACGCGAGGAGGTGCGGCAGTACGGCGGTGCCGTCGTCTCCGGCGAGGTGAGCGGAATCGCCCGGGACGGAGAGGAATTCGTCGTCACCCTGAGCGACGGCCGGTCGACGCGGGCCCGCCGCCTGCTGGTCACCACCGGCCTGGTCGACGAACTGCCCGCCATCCCCGGTCTGCGCGAGCGCTTCGGCAACGATGTCATCCACTGCCCGTACTGCCACGGCTGGGAGGTGCGCGACGAGGCCATCGGCGTACTCGGCTTGGGGCCCATGGGTATTCACCTGGCGCTGTTGTTCCGGCAGTGGAGCTCCGACGTGGTCTACTTCGCTCACACCAACACCCCGCCCACCGAGGAGGAGGCGGAACAGTTGGCGGCCAGGGGAATTCGGGTCGTGGACGGCGAGATCGCGGCGGTCGAGGTGAACGACGATCGGCTCACCGGTGTCCGGCTGACCGACGGCACCGTGGTCGCGCGGGGCGTGCTGGCCGCGCCGACGCGCATGGTGGCCCGTGCCGGATTCCTCGCCGACCTGGGCTTGCGGCCGACCGAACACCCCACCGGCGCAGGCGAATACATTTCCGCCGACGCGATGGGCCGCACCGAGATCCCCGGCGTCTGGGCCGCGGGCAATGTCACCGACCTGTCCGCCCAGGTGGGTGCCGCGGCGGCCGCCGGGGCCATGGCCGGGGCCCAGATCAACGCGGATCTGGTGGCCGAGGAGACCCGCCAGGCGGTCGAGGTGCAGCGCGCACTGGCGAAGGTCTAGCTCGCGGGCGTGAACTAACCCTGTGGAGTCAGGATCGTCGGGAGCGCGCCGTAGCGCAGGGCGGCCGCGAGATTGTCCGCGGCGTCCTTGGTGAAGTTCCCGACGATCTGACTCTGATCGCCATAGGCGGCGCTCTGGATCACCGGCGCCGACACCACCTGGGAATCGACGGCGAAGGCGAACTGCTTGCCGATATTCGCCGCGGTGTACTGCGCGAACTGCCGCGTCCCGGTCTCGGTGAATGTGATGGTCACCCCGTAGCGGGCCGTGCGGGTGTCCATCGCGCCCTTGGCATCCGAGATCTCCCGGCCGTCCACGACCGCGGGCCCCAGCAGATACACGGTGTCCCCGGTGTTGGCGCAGGTCACCAGTGGCAGCGTGGCGTCGTCCCCGCCCCGCAGCGGATCGGTCAAGCGGCAATCGATTCCGGCCATGGTGGCGGCCTGCACGGCCGGATCATTGCTCTGCCGGGCGTCGCGGCCCGGCACGATCCGCTGGGCGGCCACCTGAAAAGGCTTGCTCGACACCACCGGTCGCAGCAGCACCCGCCCGGTCTTCGCGAGCAGCCGCGCCACGCTCCCATCGTCACCGGCCACCACGATCGTCATCATGTCGGTGTCGATGCTCACCGAGGTCTTGCCGAGCCCCAGCCCCTCGGCGCGCTTCTGCACCGTCTGCCGAGCCTGATCCATCGTCCCCGCCGACGGAATCCCGCCGTCGAAATTCCGCCCGAGGAACGCGACCGCCGTCCCCGATGCGGCCTGACCGCCACAGGCGGCGGCCGCCACCGCGACCGCGAACCCGATGGCCGCCGCCCGCCCCCGGCGGCCAACAGATCTCGACAACCTCATTCCGGAACCCTTCGTGGCGAGTGATTCCGCGATGATAGTCACGCCCGTGCCTGGCCGCCGGACCGAGTCGGCGGCCTCGGCGTCAGCCGGGGATCTGGGCTCCGAGGGCGCTGCCGATGCCCGCGCCGAGGGGAGCACCGATGGCGGCTCCGGCCGCACCACCGATGCCCGCGCCGATCAGGACGCTGACCGGGCAGACGGGGGCGGCTACTACGCAACCGATGGCTCCACCGATGACGATGCCGACCGCGGCACCCGCGACGCCGCCCACGACGCCGCCGATCTGGCCGCCGGGAAGGGCTTGGGTCTGGCCCGCGGCCACCGGGGTGACCGCGACAACCGGGGTGGCCACGGGCTCGGTGTCGGGGGTCGCCGCGGCGGCGAGGCCGGTGCCCGCGGCGGTCAGAGCTGCGGCGATGAGAGTGGTGGCGGCAATTTTGCGGAACATGGGTAACTCCTGGATCTCGTGGCGGACACCGGGTTTCGGATGACCGTCAGCATTTCGACTTATAGAAGTATTGATCGTTGGTGGACACGTTGTCCTGGGTGATGGCGATCATGGTGGTTTGGATGGTGCGGGTGACGGGCTTGCTGTCGAGGGCGGCGGCGGCTTGGTCTACGCCCTGTTTGCCTATGTCGCCGGGGTTTTGGGCGATCAGGGCCTGGACCGTGCCGTCTTTCAGGTCCTGGACCTGCTTGGGGCTGGCGTCGAAGCCGACGACCTTCACCTGGCCGAGCTTGCCGGCGTTGCGCAGGCCGGTGGCCGCGCCCTCGGCGGAGCTGAGGTTGGTGGCGAAGATGCCGGCGAGGTCGGGGTGGGCGGCCAGGGTGGCGGTGACGATGGAGGCGGCCTGGGCGGCCTCATTGTTGTTGTACTGCACGCCGAGTGGGGTCATGCCGGGATGGTTCTTCTTCAGTTCGTCCTCGAAGCCCTGGGCGCGCTGATCGGTGGTGGAGGTACCGGCCTTGGTGTTGATCACCAGCACGGATCCCTTGTCGCCCACCAGTTTCGACAGGGTCTGGGCCGCCAGTTCGCCGCCCTTGACATTGTCGGAGGAGATCGACGACAGCGCGATCGTGGTGTCCTCGAGCGCGGTATCCACCTCGATGACCTTGATGCCCGCGTCCTTGGCCTGCTTGATCGGACTGGCCATGGCCTGCGCGTGGGTGGGCGCGATGAGGATCGCGCCGGGCTTGCTCGCGATCACACCGGTGACGATGGGCGTCTGCAGCGAGGCGTCGAATTGGGTGGGGGCCTGCGTATCCAGCGTGTAGCCGAGTTTCTTCGCCTCGTCCTGCGCGCCGCACTGCATGGAGATGTAGAAGGGTTCGTTGGCGACACCTGGGATGAGCACCAGCTTCTTGGCGTCGGTCTTGCCCGAATTGCTCACCGAGCCACCGCATCCCGCCACCAGCCCGGCCACCGCCACGGCCACGGCGGCCAGTATCGCCGCGCGTCCTGTCCTCATCATCAGGCCCTCACCTTCGAACTGCGTTGTGTTATTTCCGGTCCCGGGACCGCCTGCGGATCTGGTCGAACCACACGGCCGCCACGAGCACGACGCTCACCGCGATGGGCTGCCAGAACACCGGCACCCCCGCGATGACGAAGCCCTTGCGCAACACCGACGGGATGAACACCCCGATCACGGTGCCCAGCACCGACCCGACCCCGCCGAAGAGGCTGGTGCCGCCGATCACCACGCCCGCGATGGCGTCGAGATTGTCGGTGCCGTGCCCGGCGATGGTGGTGGTGCCGAAGTAGGCGAGATTCATGAAACCGGCCAGGCCGGACAGCATTCCGGCCATCAGGTAGACGAGGATCAGATGTCGCGTGACCCCGATGCCGGCGCGCCGCGCGGCCTCCGCGCTGGAGCCGATCGCAAAGGTGTAGCGCCCGAACCGGGTGGTGTGCAGCAGCCAGGCCCCGAAGACCGTGACCAGCACCGCCACCAGCACCAGATCGGGAATCCCGCCCAGCAGCGTGCCGAAACCCAGTGAGTCGCGCAGCTTTCCGGGCACCGTGCGGGTGTCGACCCCGCCGGTGATCAACTGCGCCGCGCCCAGCGCCGCGCCGAACGAGCCCAGCGTCACGATGAGCGGCGGAATCTTGGCCTTGGCCACCAGATATCCGTTGACCAGCCCCCAGAGCGCCCCGCCCGCAAGCGATATCAGCAGCCCGAGCAGGATGACGCCCCATCCGGCGTGCGTGGCGTCCTCGCCGGGGCTGAGCCATTCCATGGTCTTGGCCGCGAGCACCCCGGAGAAGATCAGCACCATCCCGACCGACAGATCGATCCCGGCGGTGATGATCACGAACGTCATGCCGACCGACAGCACCAGCAGCACCGAAGTCTCGATCAGCAAGGTCTGCAAGGTGAATCGAGTGGGGAAGGCGTCGGGCCGCGCGATGCTGAACGCGAAATACAGCACCACCAGCACGCACCCGATCCAGAACGTGCTGGTCGCGGCCATCCGCCGCAGCGCCGCGTTCACGACTCGTCCTCGGTGGTCAGCGCGCCGGTCATGGCGCCCACCAGCTGCGCGAGCGTGGCGTCGGCCGCGGTGAACCGCGCCACCCGCCGCCCCAGCCGCAACACCTCGATGCGATCGGCGACCGCCAGCACCTCCGGCATATTGTGGCTGATCAACACCACCGCGATGCCCTGATCCCGCACCCGCCGAACGACATCCAGCACCCGCTCGCGCTGCACGACGCCGAGCGCGGCGGTGGGCTCGTCCATGAACACGACCTTGCTGGCCCACAGGACCGCCCGCGCCACCGCGACCGTCTGCCGCTGCCCGCCCGACAGCGATCCGATCGGCACGTCGTCGCGCGGCAGCACCACGCCGAGGCGTCGAAAGTGCTCGGCGGCCTGGCTTCTCATCGACTTGCGGTCCAGCATGCCGAGCTTGCCCAGCACGCCCGCGCGCAGAAGTTCGCGTCCGAGAAAAAGATTGGCGGCCGGATCCAGATCGGGAGCCACGGCGAGATCCTGGTACACCGTCTCCACCCCGAGCCGCCGCGCCGCGGTCGGCGAGGCCATCCGAACCGGATTGCCGTCCATCAGGATTCGCCCGCCGTCGGGCTGCTCGGCCCCGGAAAGGCATTTGACCAGCGTGGATTTGCCCGCCCCATTGTCCCCGATGAGCGCCACCACTTCGCCGGGCCCGACCTGAAAGCTGGCCCCGCGCAACGCCTCCACGCCGCCATAGCGCTTCTCGAGCCCTTCGGCTTCGAGTACCACGGCAGGCATCGGCGATCACCTCGGCGACATCGACTGAAGCGGACGTCCGGTCCGCTCAACGAGCCTACGTTCGATCTCCCTGTGCCGGGCCGATATCGCGAACACGGCTATCGTTGGCGCGGTGACCCGACCCGGATTTCGTGTACCGCGGCTGCTGTCGGCCGCCGCCCTGTGCGTCGCCGTCGCGGGCTGCGCCACGAGCCCGCACACCGCTCCCGCCGCCGAGCGGAGCGCGACTCCGCCGGTGGGATCGCTGGATACGCTAGGCACCACCTCGCAGGCGGTGACGGCGACTTCGCCGCAAGCCGTCGCGCAGGCACCGGCCGCACCCGCCTTCACCGAAGACGATGCGCGCTATACGGTTCGCCGCTATCTCTCGCGCTGGGTCGGTCAGCCATTGCAGCCCGACGACACCGAGGGGCGATATCCCCTGGTCTGCGCCGGTTCGGTGTTGGCGAACAACCCCGGAAAGCTCACCGGCACAATCTCCTTCGACAACGATCGGATGGCCGCGCGGCGCACCGGCGACGGCGGCGCGGAAGTGACGGTCCCGGTGACGAATTCGACCACCATGACCACGATCGTCACCTTCACCCTGCGTGCGGCGGCGCAGAGCTACTGCATCGACGACATCATCAACTGACTGCCGGGCTGATCGGAGCGCCGCAGGAATTCCTGCGCCAGTTCCCGATACTGCTCCGCGCCACGAGATTTCGGATCCCACTTGGTGAGCGGTTCCCCGGCGATGGTCGAATCGGGGAACCGCACCGTCCGCGAGATCACCGTCTCGTAGAGCAGCTCACCGAAGGATTCGGCGACCCGATCGCGCACCTGCCGCGAATGCAGCAGTCGCGGGTCGTACATGGTGACCACGATGCCTGACAGTTCGAGCCCCGGATTGAGCCGCTCGCGCACCTTGTCCATGGTGTCGTTGAGCAGCGCCAGCCCGCGCAGCGAGAAGTATTCGCATTCCATCGGCACGATCACACCGTCCGCGCAGGCGAGCGCGTTCACGGTGAGCAGGCTCAGCGACGGCTGGCAGTCGATGAGGATGTAGTCGTAGCGGTCCCGAATGGGATCGAGCACCCGCCGCAGCGAGTGCTCGCGTCCGACCTCGTTGACCAACTGGATCTCCGCGGCCGAGAGGTCGATATTGCTGGGCAGCAGATGCAGATTCGCCACCCCGGTCTTGATCAGCACATCATCGATCGGCGGCGCATTGCGCCCGAGTAGGTCGTACACCGTCAGTTCGAGCGTATGGTGCGCCACCCCGAGCGCCGCCGACAGCGCCCCTTGCGGATCGAGATCCACCAGCAGCACCTTCAGCCCCAACTCGGCAAGCGCGGCACCCAGATTGACCGTCGAAGTGGTCTTACCCACCCCGCCCTTCTGATTGCACAACGCAATCACCCGGGCCTGCCCCGTAGCCCCACCTGGATTATTAGCCAACATTTAGCCACCCTAACCCGCGGTGCGCCGTTTCCCCCGAACCCAGCCCCTGAGTCCTGTCTCACGGAAAAATTCGCCGAGTGGCACACCCTGGCGGTCGATTCGGACAAATCCCCTCCGGGGTGTGCCACTCGATCACTACTCGCCGGGGATGACGATGATCTTGACGTGCTGGTCGGGGTGGCGGAGTGCGGTGAAGGCGTCGGCCACGCCGTCGAGGCCGACCCGGCCGGTGATGAGTGCCTCGGCGTCGATGTCGCCGTCGGCGAGCCGCTGCAAGGTGATGTCGTAGGCGTTCTCGTACGGTCCGTGCCCGAAATTGACCGCGATACGGCGGAACTGGCCGACCACCGGAATGATCGTCTCGTCGTCGAACGGCGCGGCCAGCACCTGAATTAGAGAATTGAAAGGCATCGTCAGCATCA
>NZ_JBSGBY010000394.1:0-8020 GCF_053601505.1 Nocardia sp. NPDC004722 | reverse complement strand
CAGCAGATCACGGCGGCGCAGAGGCTGAAAATAGACAGCAGTGCCCATGTGTCCCAATGCATTACGACATCCCTTCGAATGCGTATCGCTGATCTTGGTCTGATTTCCGGCGGCTGCGCGCTTTCGCCAAGTCCAAGTAGACACCCAAGTTGGCCCAAACAAGCTGTTCACAGCGTGCTACACACGAAATATGATGGATGCTCACCGCGAGCATGCACACCACGAGCAATCCGTAGATAGCGAGGCTAGCTAATGGCCGGATCAACGGTCTCTCGCAGGGCATTCGGGAACTACCTGCGCGAAATGCGAACTAAGGCAAATAAGACCGCACTGTCGGCGGGACTAAACGCCGAGACGTCTCGGATGACCATCGTGCGGCTGGAAGACGGCCTGCTGACGAAGATCACCACGATGCAACTGAAAAGCCTGCTCGACTTCTATGATGCAGACGAGGACAGCAGGGAGGAGGCTCTTAACCTGTGGGCAGAAAGTCAGGGAACAGACAAAAGCCGCTAAGCTCCAAGGCAATTCGAAAGGATTCTGGCAACCCTACGCCGACCAGGTCCGGACCAATTTTCCGCACTATCTGCGTCTGGAAGCAGCTGCCGATCGCATTACCACCCACCAATTGGTGATGGTGCACGGCCTGTTGCAAACCCCCGACTATCGTCGCGCCATCGCCAAATTGGACGCGCCGAATCTCTCCATTGTCAACACCGAACGCCGGGTCGAACTGATGGAGCGCAGACAGGTCCGATTGGACGATCCCAACTTCCGTATGGAAGTCCTTCTGTCCGAAGCGGTCCTGCGACATCGCCCTGCCGAGCCGGGCGTGATGGCCGGGCAGCTGCGTTGGTTGGCCGAGGTCGGGGTACGAGACAACCTCAGCATCCGCGTCGTCCCGTTTCACGTCGGTCCACACCGGGGCCTGGCGATTCAGTCGTTCACACTGCTGGAATTCAACGCCGTGGAGAGCCGTCTGACCGAGCCGCCAGTCGTCTATCTCGAGGGCGCGGTCGGGGCGCTCTATCACGAACAGACCGACGTGATCGAGCATTATCGCGAGGCGATCACCGCTTTGCGGGCGGTAGCGTTGAGTGAGGACGACACCAGAACCATGGTGCTCGAGGTGGCGAAGGAGTACGCGACGTGAGCAAACCGCCTGTCCGACAGTGGTACAAGTCCAGCAGAAGCGAAGCCTCGAACGCGTGTGTAGAGGTCTACCACGATCATGGCCGGGTCGGTGTGCGCGACTCGAAGCACCCCGGTGGCCCGGAGCTGTTCTTCGATGGCCCGCAGTGGGATACGTTCCTCGGCTGGGTGAAGTAGCGACTCCGCGATGCTCTCCTGCATGATGAACGTCGTTGCGGCGTTGATCAACGAGGGGGGCTCGCGGCATGGGGGACGGCATCGGCCGACTAGCCTCGGCCCGCGTCAGGCTGTGCGCGGTGGCGGCCGTGGTGCTGAGCATCGCGGCTTGCGCCTCGGGACATGGTGCGGCCGGTAATGATTCGGTCGATCTGACGAAGCTCGACACCGGCAGTTATGCGACGAAGCCGCAGCCGGTGGTGCCCGCGGACCCGGACCGGGCGGCTCGCTATCTGGAAGCCATCCGGCTGGGTGAGGTGATGCCGCTCGCCAAGGACATCGACCCGGCGCTGACGTACAACCCGGACGGCGCGTATCCCTTCACGAACGCGGCGACCTTCGCTGACGCGAATCTGGGCATGGTCGATTACGAGCATTTCGCCCAGAACACACCCGGATTCGTCGGCGGCTTCGGCATTTACGGCCAGTCGAACCGGGACCTGGAGATCGCGTCCGGACTCGCGGCCGCGGCACTGTTCTTCGAGACCGACGACGCGGCGGCAGCGGCCGTACCGGCTCTCGCCCGCACCGGGTTCAGCACCCGCTATCACTTCGACGAGGGTTCCGAGCCGGTGTCCTCGGCCGCGTATCCGACCGCGCGCGGGGTGTGGACGCCGAAGACCCAGATCCTCGCATCCTGGTATGCCACCGGACGATTCGTCATCGTCACCGTGGTCGACAATATGGAGGATCCCTCGTTGCACATCTCGGATCAGGCCGGTCTGGTGGCCCGATCCGATCACGCCACCGCGGTGATCGCGGAGCGGCTGAAGGACTTTCACCCGACACCCGCCGACAAGCGGCGTGAACTCCCGATCGACCCCGAGGGGATGATCCGGCGCACGCTGCAACGTCCCGTCGGCGACCTGACTTACGATCCGGTGGACGGTGTCTTCGATCGGAACACGGCCCTGCACCTGGCCTCGGACCCGGACGAAGCGCGGCGACTGTATGAGAAGACCGGCGTGGAATTCTTGAGTACCGGTGCGGGAGAACTGGTTCGGACCCGCGATGCCGCCGGCGCCGCCGCCTATGTCGAGGCGGAGTCCACCGACAAGTTCCACCCCCGGATCGACTCACCTCCCGGTCTGCCTGCGGCCCGCTGCGTCACCTACCACGGGCCCAAAACACTCCAATTCCCCTTCCACTGCTACGTCTCCTATGGGCGTTACGCGGCCACGGTCTGGTCGCAACAGGTACTGGACGCGTATCAGCGCATCTCGGCTCAATACGCCATTCTCGCGAACGACAAGTAGGGGCGATCGTGCGGATTCCAAGCCTTCGCCGCGGCGCGCTGACCACCGTGCTCGCCCTCACTGCCGCTGTGCTCTGCGGTTGTGCGAGCACGTCCGGCACGCCCGTCGCCGGGGAGATCGACGTTCGCACACTGAATGTCGGCGCCTACCCGACCGAGCCGCTGGACTACCGCACCGAGTACAGCCACTTCACCTCCTCCGGTCAGGTCCTCGCCTTCGCACGGCTGGCCGATGCCGTCGCTCTCGGCACCGACATCGACGCGAGCCTCGTTTACGGTGTCCCCCAGGACAAATACACCGATACCGCCGACCCGTCGCACGTGCTGGGCGGGGTGCTCGCGCCGGTCTTGCAGAGAAACGACGTGGTCCTCGGTGCCAGTGCGGCCAGCAGCAGCACACCGCAGACCGAAGCACTGCACTACGGAAAACCCTCGAGCAGCGCCGCCGTCGAGATCACCGTCCTGCAGTTCCCCGACACCCAGCACGCGCAGACCGCCGCCGAGGAGATGGAGGCCACCGATTTCGGCGTGGCGGCCGACCAGAACGCCCGTCTCACGCTCGACGGGTACCCCGGCGCCAAGAGTCACTGGCGGCCGGGCGTGCCGTCCATGGCGGCCACCCTCGCACACGGTCAGTATGTGGTGAATGTCTTCGTCCAGCGCGCGGATCCCGATGTCGCAGCATTGAAGTCCTTGACCGAGAAGGTCTTCGCGGCCCAACTCCCGATGCTGGACCAGCTACCGCCGCTCTCGCGGCGCGACATCAAGCGCCTCGACTACGACCCGTACGGAATGTTCCGCCGCACCTTGCACCCCGGAAAAATGGCGCGGCCGAACGTCGACACCGAGATCACTTACGGCGTCCGCGGCTATCTGAACCGCCTCACCGACCGGGCAGCATGGAAGACGTTGTTCGACAGCAGCGGCGTCGACCGCATCGCGGTCACCGAGGGCGGTGCCCAGCTCATCCGCACACGCGACGCCCATGCGGCCGTGGACCTGTGGTCCGGCATCAAGCCGTTGCAGCCCGGGAAGAGCGCCGACACCGCGGGTATCCCCGATGTCTTCTGCGGCGAGAACCCGACACCGAGCACCCGCGCCTACCCCACCACCTGGGATATGGAGAACCGCTACTACTGCACGCTGCGCTACGCCCGCTATGTCGCCCGCGTCGCCAGCTCCCAGCTGATCGATGTGCAACAGCGCGCCGCCGCCCAATACGCCCTGCTGGCCAACAGCCAGTACCTGTGAGATACCCCCGGAGGTCTGACGCTGTGCCCCTCAGATATCGCGGCCTCGGCCGATTGCGGTCGGCTGGCTTTCGGGCGGGAGCGGCTGCGGCACTGGCGATCTCGCTACTGGCCTGCGCCGCATGCGGATCGGAGTCGCGGGCGGCCGATACTCCGGCGATCGATCTGAGCAAGCTCGAAACCGGCAGCTACCAAACACAACCGAAGGACTTCGTTCCCAAGGACGCCGCGCGGATGGCGCGCACGGTCGAAGCCCTGCGACTCGGCGATGCCATGCCGCTACCGAGCGAGATCGACCCGGCACTGGTGCACAACGACGGCGGGCCGCACCCGTTCGTCGCGGCCGACGATGCGGCGTCACCGGAGCTGTCGGGCGGGAACTCCTTGTTCGGCTGGCTCAGCTCCACCGACTTCGCCACCCACACAGCGGGATTCGTGACCGGCTTCGCCACCGCGGGGCGCTCGGACGCTGATCGGAACGCGTCCTACCAGCTCACCGATGCCGTCATGATCTTCGAGAGCGACGAGGCCGCCGCGCGCGCCGCGGGGGCGTTGGCAGCTGCCGGTTTCTATCGGAACCCGGCGCAGCCGAGCGACCGCGACGACGCACCCGTCCAGTCGACGCGCTACCCGGCCGCGCAGATCCGGTGGGTGCCCAACTCACAGGTGCTGGCCTCCTTCTATCCCGTCGGACATCTGCTCGTCGTCACCATCGCGAACAACAACGAGAACGTCTACCTCCACGAATCGGATCTGCCCGGACTAATGGCCTTGTCCGACAAGGCAATCGACGTCACCACCGACAAGCTGAAGACCTTCGTGCCGACTCCCGCTGACAAAATCGCGAGCCTGCCCGTCGATGCGGATGGCATGCTCCGATTGACCCTTCCGCGACCGGCGGGCGATCAGACCGCGCACGCCTTCGACGGTGTGCTGCACCGGCACGGACAACTGCACGACGAGGATGCTGACCCGGCATCGCGTACGGCGCTCTACGAGAAGACCGGCGTGGACGTTGTGAGTCACGGAGCGGGATTCGTCGTCAGGGCCCGGGACGCCGCAGCGGCGGCGACCTACGCCGACGCCGTATCGGTCGACATGTTCCAACGCCTAATCGATCCGCCACCGGCCCTGCCGACGGCCCGATGCACGACCTACCACGGCCCCGACAAACATGCCTTCCCCTTCAACTGCCGAGTCGTCTACGGGCGTTACGTGGCCTTCGTGTGGTCTCAACAGCAACAGGATGTGTACCAGCGGATTTCCGCGCAGTACGCCATCCTCGCGAACGACAAGTAGGGGAATCGTGAAGCATCCCGGCATCGGCCGACTGATGATCGGCGCGCTCGCCCTGGCGCTCACCGCGTGCGGCAGCCAGGTGGACGGCACCCCGCACCCCGGCGAGATCGACGTCCGGCACCTCGCCGTCGGCAACTACCCGACCGATCCGCTCGACTTCCGTATGACCTACCAGCACAACGAAAACGACGGGCAGAAGCTGGCCATGGGCCGGCTGGCCGACAATGTCGTCATCGGCGCGGATGTCGATCCGAAGTTCGGCCACAACCTGCTGACGCAATTTCTGAGTTCCTCGTCGAAGGTCTTCGCGGGCGCGGTGCAACCCGTATTGGAAAGCAACGGACTGCTGTTCGGCTACTCCGCGGCCGCCAGCACCCACGAGATCGCGGTCGAGGCCAGCTATCACATCTCCGACAACTTCAATCCCTTCGCCGGCGGCCAGGACAATCCGCAGGCGACCTCGTTCACCGTGTCCGTCCTCCAGTTCCCCGATCCACAGCGCGCCCGGACGGCCGCCGACCAGATGGAGGCCGCCGATTTCGCGGTCGCGGCCGACAGCAACGTGCACCTCACCCTGGACAAGCAGCCGGACGCGAAAGCTCATTGGCGACCAGGCATTCCGTCCATGGCCGCCACCCTGGCCCACGGCAGCTACGTCGTGAACGTCTTCGCCATCCAGCCCACCCCCGACCTCGACGGGCTACGGAAACTCACCGACCAGATCTTCGCCGCCCAACTGCCGCTCCTGGACCAGACGCCCGCGCTGTCGAAACGCGAGATGTTCCACCTCAACTACGACCCGGACCTCATGCTGCGCCGAACCCTGCACCCGGCGGACTACACCAGCCCGCACCAGTTCGTCGAAACCACCCACACACCACGCGGTTACCTCCACACGGTGGAGGACCAGGCGACCGGCAAACGCCTCCTCGACGACAACGGCGTGGACCGCATCTCGACCGCCAAGCAGGGCGGCCTCCTCTTCCGCGCCCGAGACCCCAAGGCCGCCACCGCCTTATGGACCGCGATCAACCAACTCGGCGGCACCCCCGCCGACGCGCCCCCGGGCCTCCCCGACACCACCTGCGTCCAAAACCCGAACCCCAGGCCCGGCTGGGTGCTGTCCGACGACCCCGACAGCTACGCCCGCTGGGACGCCGACAACAAGTACCTCTGCACCATCCACTACGACCGGTACGTCGCCCGGGTCGCGAGCAGTCAGCTGGCGGATGCGCAGCAGAAGGCGGCGGCACAGTACGCGGTACTCGCGAACAGCCAATACCTGTGAGATGCCTCCACCGGTTCGGCACGCTGCGCCTCCCACCCCGACCGCCCAGTACACTCTGCACACCAGAAGCAAGATGACACTGGTTAATAGGTTCCGGCGGGGGGATGCTCGACATGCGTCATGGCTATGGCCGACTACGGTCGGCCCGCATCGGGGTGCGCGCGGCAGCGGCGGCGGTGCTGGCGGTATCGGTGCTCGCGAGTGCTGGGTGCGGGTCTGAATCGCATGCGGCCGAGAACAAGACGGTCGACCTCAGCAAGCTCGATACGGGGAGCTACCCGACGAAACCCAAGGATGCGACGACGTCGGATCCGGGGAAGCGGGGGCGGATGCTCGAGGCACTGCGGCTTGGGAACATCCTTCCGCTTGGGTCCGACATTGATCCGGCGCTGGTACGCAACGGGTCCGGCACCCATGCTTTCGTCGAAGCCAATTCGTTCAACAAGTACCTCAATGTCGACCATTTCGTCGATGACGCACGGGGGTTCATAGCGGGCTTCGCCACGAGTGCACGACCTTCGGAGGATGCCTCGCTCGGCTACACGCTGACGAATGCGGTCATGATCTTCGACAGTGAAACCTCCGCGACTGCGGCTGCGGCCGCGCTCGCGCACAGCGGCTTCGCGCTGAAGGCGGGCACTGAAGTCGGTCCCCTCCAGTCAAGCCAGCACCCTGCCGCCCAAATCATCTGGGCCCCTGCTGAACAACGACTCGGCTCCTGGTATCCCTCCGGGAAATTCGTCGTCTTCACCATGGTCGACCAGGTCGAGAACGTGTCCGTGGAACAGGCGTTCGGCGTAGCGCCCGAGCCCGCACCACTGGCATTGGCCGACAAGGCCATAGACGTGACCATCGACCGGTTGAAGAACTTCCAGCCGACATCGCCGGACAAGCTCACTGGGCTGCCGCTCGACCCCGACGGCATGGTGCGCTTGACCTTACCGAGCCCAGCGGGCGATCTCGGGGGCGACGGGTTCCCCGGAGCTGTTGACCAGCACGGCATCATGCACTGGATGGGCGACACTGTCTTCTACAAGGCACTGTTCGACAAAACCGGGGTCGATAGAGTTTCGGATGGAGCAGGATTTCTGGTTCGAGCCAAGGACGAAGCTTCCGCTCGAGCCTTCACAGACGGGGTGTCCACCGCTCGATTCCAGCAGTTGATCGACCCACCTGCTGAGCTCCCCTCTGCCCGCTGCGTGAAATACCACGGTCCGGACGAGAATGCGGCACCCTTCCACTGCTACGTGGCATATGGGCGGTATTCCGCAACAGTGTGGGCTATGCAGCAACAGGATGCGTACCAGCGGATCTCCGCGCAGTACGCCATCCTGGCCAATGACAAGTAAGGGGGATCGTGATGAAACTCGGATTGCACCGCTCCACTGGCGCTCCACTTTTCGGTGCGCTCACCATTCTCTTGGTCGCGGCCTCGCTCTCTGGATGTGGAAGCCAAATTGCCGGAAGCTCGGCACCGGGAGAGACCGATGTACGGAAGCTCGAGCCACCGCCCGATGGCGCGCCCGCCCCCGAGACCGCCACCAAACAGGACAAGGGCTG
>NZ_JBSGBY010000393.1:0-8024 GCF_053601505.1 Nocardia sp. NPDC004722 | reverse complement strand
GGCAGCGCGTCGACCCGATCGCCGAGCGTGGCCAGCAACTGTTGCAGCACCGCGTACGGCAGTTCGGACTCGCCGTGCGTGGCACAGCCGTGCAGCACCTGGAAATCGGCTGCCCGCCTTGTCGTTTCGCGCAGCAGGGTGGTTTTGCCGATGCCGGGCTCGCCCCACAGCAGCAGCGCCGAGCCGCAGCCGGCACGTGCCGTGGCGAGCGCGCCCTCGAGCACGTCGAGTTCGCTGCTACGCCCGTAGAGCCGATCGCCCACCCCGATCAGAATAGTCGCAGGTCAGGAGTCCTCATCGGTCACCGAATCGGTCACCGCGGCGGCATTTCGCAGAGTGCGGATGACCTACGCGTCGACCGATGCCGCCCATTCCCTCGGCTGGATAGTTTCGCGACGAAGTATCGAACCCACCAGGTGCGAGGAGAGCCGCGCACGAGAAGGAAGAGGAATGAGACCGAGAATTTCGAAATCGTGGGTCGCGCTCGCGCTGGTCGCGGTCGGCGTCGCGGGTGTAGTGAGCGGCTGTGGCTCGTCGAAATCGAGCGATTCGCCCGAGGCCGCGACGGTGAGCGGGGACGCCGGTCAGGGGCCGCCGCCCAACCCGTATCTGGCCGCCGACAAATACGCGGTGACCCACCTCGATTCCGCGCAGAGCGACAGCTTCCCCGATCCGGTCCCGCGCGGCACGTTCCGGATCGACCCGAAACAGATGCCGAGAGTGCCGACCGGACCGGTCAATATCATCACTTTGGCCTCGACATCCCCGCAGTACCGGTGGATCTCGTCCTCCCAGGGTGTGCGCTACGTCGACGTGTCCAATGGCGGCTTCCGCGAGGTGGCCGCCATGAATACACCCGGTTCCAAAGACCTTTCCCCGCAGCAGCTGGACCAGGTGCTGGATCAGAACTTCACCAGCACCGAGCAGATCCAGACCGCGGTACGCGAGGACTGGGGCATCGACTGGACGCGTCTCATCAACGGCGTCTACGGGCTGGTCGACAAGGACAACCGGGTCTATTACACGACCCAGGATTCACGGCTGCTGGTCTTCGGCCTGAAGAACAAGGACCGGCCCGAGGACGGCATCGAACTCGCCGGGCAGATCGATCTGAAACCGTTCCTGAGCAAGGACGCGACGGAATTCGGTCACCCCGAGGGCGTGGTGGGCGTGAACATGACCTACGACGGCCATCTGATCGTGGTGTCCAATCACGGCGTCATCGCACTCGACCGCGATCTCACCGGCACCCCGCAGCGCATCGAATTCGGCAGCGGCGAAACGGTATCCAATTCGATGGCCATCGACGACGAGAACGGCATCTACGTCGCCTCCGACAAGGTGATGCGCAAGATCGTGTGGACGGGCGCCAAGCTGTCCACCGACGAGGCCGACGGCGCGTGGTCGTCCCCCTACGATTTCGGCCGCCAGCCGCCGACGGTGAAATTCGGTATCGGCACCGGTTCGACGCCGACGCTGATGGGCTACGGCAAGGACAAGGACGAACTTGTCGTCATTACCGACGGGTCCGATCACATGAGACTGGTGGCCTTCTGGCGCAACAAGATTCCCGAGGGCTTCCAGCAGCGGCCGGGCACGAAATCCGACCGCATCGCCGACCAGGCCGAGGTGAGCGCCGGATTGCCCGACCCGAAGCCGGAATTCATCCAGTCCGAGCAGTCGGTGGTGGTGAACGGTTACGGCGCGTTCGTGGTGCAGAACATCGGCGCGGGCGGCGCACCCGACCGGCTCACCGACGTGCTCGCCAACGGGCCGGTGGACGCGCCGCCGCACGGCATGCAGCGCTTCGAATGGGATCCCAAGGCCCATCGCTGGAATTCGGTGTGGGCGCGCGGCGACGTGGTCTCGACGTCCATGGTCCCGGCGGTCTCCACCACGTCGGGCATGGTGTTCGTCAACGGCTACAGCAAGGCCGACGGCTGGGAGGTCACCGGCCTGGACTGGAAGACCGGAGAAACCCTGCACCGCACCATCTTCGGGCAATCGAATCTGGGCAACGGAGCGTACGCGATCGTCGAGGCGCTGCCGAACGGTGATCTGCTGTTCAACAGCGTCGGCGGGCCCTTCCGGGCCGAGATCGCCGGTAGGTAGCGACCGGGTTAGTCGATCCTGCGGACCAGCGGCACCCGCCGCCGGCGGCGACGGCCCGGCGGCGGTGCCGGTGCGCGCCGGGATCTGCCGTAGCGCAGCAACTGCATCAGCAGGTCCTCGGCCGCCCGGTAGCGCGGAATGTCGACATAGAGTCGCCAGGCCACCTCCGGGTCACCGGCCTCGAGGACTGTCGCCCGCACCGGCAGCACGTAGGCGGCGATCGCGGCGTCGGAGAGGGCGAAAAGCACCCGGTAGACCTGGGATTCGTCGAGATCGGCGAGGGCGGCGAAGGAACGCGCCTCGAGGCCGTTGCTCAATCCGCGCGCCGGAATCCAATGCGTGGTGCCGCGGCGCTCGGCCCAGGGATCCGGGATCTCCCGTGCCGCCGTCATCGCACCTCACCATCCCGACCCATTGCTACAGGTTATCGCCCCAGCACCGCGGCCGCGTTGGTGTCGAGGACCGCGGCGGCCTCGGCGGCGGGCAGCGCGTCCTCGATCGAGGTGACGGCGCGGCGCAGCAGATCCCCGCTCTCGTACGGGAAGTCGGTGCCCAGCAGCAGGCGATCCGCGCCGAAGGATTCCGCGGCTGCCCGGATGGCGGGAACATGACCGTGGCCGACGGTGTCGAACCACATGCGCCGCGCCGCGACGCTGGGCTTCTCCGGGGTGTCCGGGGATTCCCACTGGTACTGGTTGTCGGCGCGCTGCAGGATCATCGGCAGCGCGCCGCCCAGGTGCGAACCGATGAGCTTCAGGTTCGGGTAGCGGCTCGGAATCCCGGCGAGGATCAATTGCATTGCCGCGATGGTGTCCTCGACCGGTGCGCCGACCATCCAGCGCATGTGATGGTCGCCGATCAGCGCGGTGCCCGCGTCATGGCCGGACGGGTGGATGTAGAGCACCGAACCGCGGCGGTCGAGCTCCTCGAACAGCGGCGTGAACAGCGGGTCGGCCAGCGAGCGGCCGAGAATGTCGGTGGTGACGGTGGCGCCGGCCATGCCCAGCTGATCGAGTGCGCGAGTGAGTTCCTCCAGTGCCGCGTCGACATGCGGCAGCGGCAGTGCGGCGAAGGCGGAGAACCGATCCGGCCATTCCGCCACCACTTCGGCGTACAGGTCGTTGGCGACCTTGGCCGAATGGATCGCCGCCGCGGGGTCTTCGAAGTGGGGGTTCTGCGGGGACACCGACAGCACCTGATGCTGGATGCCCGCCGAGTCGTTGAGCTCGAAGCGCGCGGTCAATTCCGCTTCGGTGCGCCCCGCGCCCAGGCCGCGCTGCGTGGCGGTGTCGGTGCGCCCGTAGCTGTCGAGCAGATCCAGGTATTCGTCGGTCCAGAGGTGCGCGTGAATATCGATGCGGGTCATGGTCGTACGGTAGTACTGCTGACCAGCGCTTACAGCTGCCACGACGCGACAGGAATGGGGCATTCGACGCCACTGCCACGCGACACCCACCGTCTGTGAGAAGGTGTGCTTTCACTCGCGAATTCGGCTCCGCCGATGCCGGTACGGGTGCCGTAGAAATCCCGGATGAAGGAGTGGCTTGGTGGAAGCGGCGTTCGATGTGGATCAGCTGGTCGGGCATTGGTATCGCACGGACGACTTCTACGAGGTGGGGCGGGAGAAGATCCGCGAGTACGCGCGCGCGGTGCAGGACTTCCATCCGGCGCACTGGAGTGAGGCCGCCGCCGAGGAGCTCGGCTACCCGGGTCTGATCGCACCGACCACCTTCATCTCCACCGCCGCCATGCTGGCCAACCGCAGGCTGCTCGAAACGCTGCTGAGCGGCTACGACGTTGTCGTGCAGACCGATCAGGTCTTCGAGATGTACAAGCCGGTGATCGCGGGCGACCGGCTCGACAGCGAGGTCGAACTGTCGTCGGTGCGTCGCATCGCGGGCAAGGACCTGATCACCATCACCAACACGTTCACCGATCAGACCGGTGACGTCGTGCAGGTCATGAACACCACCGTCGTCGGCGTCACCGGCGAGGAGGTGGACGCCGATATCAGCGAGACGCTCGAGCGGGTCATCATGACCGGACTCGACTCGACCTCGCGCACGGTCATCTCGGCCGCCGACGCGCTATCGGAGACGAAACCGGACACGGGTGCGCGCCTGTCGTCCGTCTCGCGAACCCGGGTGCCGCGCACCGCCGTCCGCTTCGAGGACCTCGCCGTCGGCGACGAACTGCCCGCCCGGACCATCCGCCTGACGCGCGGCGACCTGGTGAACTACGCCGGGGTCTCCGGGGACGCGAACCCCATTCACTGGCACGACCGGATCGCCACGCTGGCGGGTCTGCCCGATGTGATCGCGCACGGCATGCTCACCATGGGCCTGGGCGCGGGATTCGTCACCGGCTGGCTCGGTGACCCGGGCGCGATGACCCGCTACGGGGTGCGGCTGTCGAACTACACGGTCATCGAGGCCGACGCCGCGGGCATCGTCGAATTCACCGGGCGCGTCAAATCGGTCGACGCCGAGGCCCGCACCGCGGTGGTCGTCATCGTCGCGAAGTCGGCCGGGCGCAAGGTCTTCGGGCTGGCGACCGCGGAGGTCCGCCTCGCCTGACCGGGTCCGCTCGGCTCCTGGCACCGGATTTCGGTGGCAGCGATGAATTTCCGTCGCGTCCGCCGTCGCTACCGGTGATCCACCGATGGCGGTCGGTCACAGCACAATCGACGATCCGGGCGGTGCTCCGGACGGGGTGAGCAGGAGGCGCAATGAGCGGTACCAAGGTCTTGGTGGCGGGGGCGAGCATCGCGGGGCCCGCGCTGGCGCACTGGCTGCACCGGCGCGGAGCCGAGGTGACCGTGGTGGAGCGGGCGCCCGGGCTGCGTCCCGGCGGGCAGGCGGTGGACGCGCGCGGGGTGGCCCGCGAGGTCATCCGGCGCATGGGGTTGGACGCGGCGGTGCGCGCGGCGGTCACCGACACCGCGGGCGCGTACACCGTGGACTCCGAAGGGCAAGTGCTGGAGACCTTCCGGGCGGAGGACGACGGCGGCGACGGGTACATCTCGGAGATCGAGATCCTGCGCGGTGATCTGTCCCGCGTGCTGTACGAGGACACCCGCGACGGTGTCGAGTACGTCTTCGGCGACCGCATCGCCGAGCTCACCCAGGACGCGGACGGCGTCGACGTGGTCTTCGAGGGCGGCGACCGTCGCCGCTTCGACCTGGTGGTCGGCGCGGACGGCCTGCATTCGTCGCTGCGCGAGCTGGTCTTCGGCCCGCACGAGCGGTTCGTGCGCCACCTCGGCCACGCGCTGGCCTTCTACACCGTGCCCAACGAATTCGGGCTCGACCGCTGGCTGCTCGACTATCACGAGGTCGGGCGCACCGCCGGTCTGCGGCCCATCCAGGACGCCACCCGCGCGATGGCCCTGTTCTCCTTCGTCGCACCCGAACTCGATGTCGACCACCGCGATATCGACGCCCAGAAGCGCCTGCTGCGCGAGCGCATGGACGGCATGGGCTGGCTCACCCCGCGCATCCTCACCCATCTCGACGACACCCCCGACTTCTACCTCGACCAGGTCGCCCAGGTGGTCATGGACCGCTGGTCGGACGGCCGCGTCGCGCTGCTCGGCGACGCCGCGTTCAGTTCGTCGCCGATGTCCGGGCAGGGCACCGGCCTCGCGCTGGTCGGCGCGTACCTGCTGGCCGGGGAACTGGCCGCCGCGGACTGGAATCCGGAGGCCGGATTCGCCGCCTACGAGAAGGGCATGCGCTCCTTCGTCGAGGCCAACCAGGAGATCGGCCGCCTGCACGCCCACAGCCTCGACATCCCCGACCCGGATGCCGAACCGTCCGAACCCGAATGGGACATGGACCTCATCGACCGCGCGATCAACGGCATCGATCTGCCCGACTACTCGTAATTCGGTCCGCGCCGCCGCCTGTCGAGGCGGCGGCGCCGCGGACTACCTCGTGAGTTCAGACATCCAGCGCCGTTCAGCAACTACGGTGCTGTCATGACCAACGCCGAACCCAGTGAAAACGGCAAGGATCACCGGTCGCGCGTGCGGGTGTGGCTCGCGCCCGCGATCGTGGTCTCCCTGCTCATGGCGCTGCTGGCCACCATGTATCTGGCCTACGTGGTCGACCCGTCCAAACATCTGCACGACTTCCCGATCGCCCTGGTCAACCAGGACGACGGCGACGTCCTCGGCGGGCAGCCGACCAACGTGGGCAAACAGATCAGCGACGCCCTCGTGCAACAGATCCCCAGCGACAAGATCGACCTGCGGGTGCTCGGCATCAACCAGGCCCAGCAACAGCTGACATCCGGAAATGTGTACGGGGCCATCATCATTCCCAGCGACTTCACCAAGCGGCTGGGCATCTTCGCCACCGCCAGCGTGGTCGCCGGTGACGTCACCCAGCCCACCATCATCGTCAACACCAATCCGCGCACCGGATCGTTCACCGCACAGGTCGTCCAGTCCGTGGCGGGAACCGCACTGGCACAGGCCAACAAGACCGTCGGCGAACAACTCACCCGGACCGTGCAAGCGCAACTCCAGCCGCCCGGCGGCGGACCGGCGACGGAGCTGACCGGTCTGAGCCGACTCATGCTGGCCAAACCCATCAACGTGGCGGTGGTCCCGTTCCGCCCGCTCCCGGCGGGCACCGGGGCCGGGCTGACCGCCTTCTTCTACACCCTGATGGTGTTGCTCGCCGGATTCACCGGCGCCATGGTCATCAACGGAATGGTCGACGCGTCACTGGGTTTCGCACCCACCGAGTTCGGCCCCTGGTACGTGCACTACCCCGCGACACCGATCTCCCGATTCCGGACGCTGCTGTTGAAATGGGGAGTCATCACCGGCACCGCTCCGGTCGCCTCGGCGATCTTCATGGCCATCGGGCACGGCCTGGGCATGCCGATCGACCGTCCCCTGATGCTGTTCCTCTACGGCACCTTCGCGATCATCGCCGTCGGCGTCACCGCCCTGTCGATCGTCTCCGCCCTGGGCACCGCGGGCCTGCTGATCAACCTCATCCTGTTCATCGTCCTCGGCATGCCGTCCTCGGGCGGCACCATTCCCATCGAGGCCATCCCCCAATCCGTTGCCTGGCTGGCCCAGTTCGAGCCGATGCATCAGGTCTACCTCGGCATCCGGGCCATCCTCTACTTCAATGCCGACGGGTCCGCCGGTCTGAGCCGAGCCGTCTGGATGACCCTGCTCGGACTCGCCATCGGCCTGCTGCTGGGCGGCCTGGTCACCCGCTACTACGACCGCAAGGAACTCGTCCGCGCACCGAAGGCGACACCCACCACTGCCTAGCGACATCGAGGACATTTGCCCATCGTGTGCGAACCGGTGCGGGACCTAGCGTGAAACTGTGGAGATCAAAGGTTTCTGCACCCTGTGCAAGTCGCGGTGCGGGGCGGTGTACACCGTGGCGGAGGGCCGGATCGTCGGGGTCCGGCCGGATACGGAGCATCCGACCGGCGGGGCGATGTGCCCGAAGGGCCGGTCGGTCGCGGAGATCGTGCACAATTCCCGGCGGTTGACCACGCCGTTGCGGCGGACTCGGCCGAAGGGGGATCCGGATCCGGGGTGGGTGGCGATCGGGTGGGACGAGGCGCTCGGGGAGATCGCGGAGCGGCTGTCGGGTATCGCGGCCGAAAGCGGTCCCGAGGCGGTCGCTTTCGCGTTGGCCACGCCGTCGGGGACGGGGTTGTGCGACGGAATGGAATGGGTGCAGCGGTTCGTGCACGGGTTCGGGAGTCCGAATACGGTGTTCAGTACCGAGATCTGCAACTGGCACAAGGATTTCGCGCACCGGTTCACCTTCGGAACCGCCTTGCCGGTGCCCGACTACGACCGCACCGACCTGGTGATCCTGTGGGGGTTCAATCCGGCCAAGACGTGGCTCGCGCAGTCCAGCGCCCTGGCC
>NZ_JBSGBY010000392.1:0-8031 GCF_053601505.1 Nocardia sp. NPDC004722 | reverse complement strand
GCCGCGGGCCAGGCCACCATCGAGACCGCCGGGCACGACAACACCGTCGACATCCAGGCCACCGGCCAGGTCAAAGAGGTCGCGGCCACCTCGGTGGTCGGCGACGGCGGCGGCACCGGTTCCCCGCAGGTGGTGAACCCGAACGCGCCCGCCAGCCTGGACCAGTTCAGCGACATCCTGGAGAAGGGCAAGCAGTTCGCCGCCGACATGGCGAACCAGGAGGCGATGAAGAACCGTCCGCTGTGGACGCGATTCGCCAACGGCACCTTCACTTCCGGCTTCGGCATCCGCTGGGGCGTCGCGCATCAGGGCGTCGATATCGCCGCCCCCATCGGCACGCCGATCTACGCGGTCGCCGACGCCACCGTGCTCGAGGCCGGTCCCGCTTCCGGTTTCGGCATGTGGGTGCGCCTGCTGCACGACGACGGCACGGTCACCATCTACGGCCACATCGACACCGCCACGGTCTCCCAGGGCCAGCGCGTCCTCGCAGGCGATCAGATCGCGACGGTCGGCAACCGCGGCTTCTCCACCGGCCCGCACTGCCACTTCGAGGTCTGGCTCAACGGCGTCGACAAGATCGACCCCCTACCCTGGCTGGCCTCCCGCGGCATCTCCCTCGGCCCCGAACGGGACTGACCCGCCCAGACACCACGAAGGCCGCCCGTCGAACCCGACAGGCGGCCTTCGCTTTCGACAGACCTCGCGCGCCGTCAGCTACGGTTCTTGCGCGGTGCGGCCAGCGCGTCCAGATCGATCGTCAGCTGGAACGGCTCGTCCACCTTCACGATCCCAGTCATTCGGGGCTGCATCTCGTAGCGGCCGCTGCTGCTCAAGGTGAAGATCGTGATACCCACGGATGCGTGCTCGACGTCGAGTAGATCGATCACCCAGTAGTGTGCGATGCCGTTCGCGGCGTACTCGCCCGCCTTGATGGAGTAATCCCGCAGTGCGGATTCACTCGACGAGCTGATCTCGACGGCAAGGGCGATCTGGTCGCTCCGAACCCGGGTCTGCTCGAACACCTCGTCTCGCGCCACCACCAGATCGGGAACGCGGCGCTGAGACTTCCCGACCGGCAACTCGGCGTCAATCTCCGGATAGGACTCCCACCCCTCTGGAATCTGATCCTCGAGCTGAATCGTCAAATTCTTGAGAACGCGGCTATGAGACGGCGCAGGGCGAGCATTCACGAGCAAGAATCCGTTCTCGATCTCGTAAACGAAGCTGTTATCGACAGGTAGAGCGTCGAATTCTTCCACGGTGATAGGCCGCATGTGCGGGTTCGGTGCCATCTCGACCGTCATCCTCGCCTCCGGGTTCACCCTCGCGATGCGTCGTAAGTCAACTTTCTCACCACATCATCGCACTGCACACAGTGCAATGAACGATAGTGCGGACTCGGCATCACACCGGTTCGATCGATGATCGACGGCTGCTCACCGCCAATCTGATCGAGCCCCTTCCATCCTCGGTCCGGCACCCGAGCGGGCTGCTCGCGGCGGCCGGGTCTATCGGGCGCTCGCGGAGGATCGCCCGCATCGCGCGGCCCTGTCCGGCCTCGAGCGGGCTTGGATCCTGCTGGGCGAGTACCAGAAGCCGGGCGGCTGGATTCTGTTGCCGTACGGGCAGTTCTGGGAGCCCGGGGCGGCGATCACCGTGCCGGGTAACGGCGGCGGGCGGGCTGGCAGCCGATCGATCGGGGACGGTGCCACTCAGTGGCGGTGGGTGCGGTACCAGGCGATGAGGGCGTCGGTGGAGGAATCGCCCTGGGGGGCGGGGGGTTCCGGGGAGGTCAGGAGGGGTTCGAGGGCCAGGGCTTGGGCCTTGCCGAGTTCTACGCCCCACTGGTCGAAGCTGTCGATGCCCCAGATCGCGCCTTCGGTGAAGACGATGTGCTCGTAGAGGGCGATGAGCTGGCCGAGTACCGAGGGTGTCAGTTGGGGGGCCAGGATGGCGGTGGTGGGGCGGTTGCCGGGCATCACCTTGTGCGGCACGATCTTCGGGTCGGTGCCCTCGGCGGCGATCTCCTCGGCGGTCTTGCCGAAGGCGAGCACCTTGGTCTGGGCGAACAGGTTCGACATCAGGATGTCGTGCATGCTGCCGGTGCCGTCGAGGGTGGGCAGATCGTCGGTAGGCTGGGCGAAGCCGATGAAGTCGGCGGGGACCAGCTGGGTGCCCTGGTGCAGCAGTTGGTAGAAGGCGTGCTGGCCGTTGGTGCCGGGCTCGCCCCAGAAGATCTCGCCGGTGCCGGTGGTGACCGGAGTACCGTCCGCGCGAACCGATTTCCCGTTCGACTCCATGGTGAGCTGCTGCAGGTAGGCCGGAAAGCGGGCCAGGTCATTGGAGTACGGCAGCACGGCGCGGGACTGCGCGCCGAAGAAGTTCGAGTACCAGACGCCGAGCAGGCCCAGCAGCGCCGGACCGTTCTCCGCCAGCGGCGCGGACTTGAAATGCTCGTCCACACGGTGCATTCCGTCGAGGAACTCCGCGAAGCGCTCCTTGCCGACGACCGCCATCACCGATAGCCCGATGGCCGAGTCCACCGAGTAGCGCCCGCCGACCCAGTCCCAGAAGCCGAACATGTTGGCGGTGTCGATGCCGAAGTCGGCGACCCGCTGCGCGTGGGTGGAGACGGCCACGAAATGCTTGGCCACGGCGTCCTCGCCGAGAGCCGCCACCAGCCAGCGGCGCGCGGCCGTGGCATTGGTGAGGGTCTCGAGCGTGGAGAAGGTCTTGGACGCGACGATGAACAGCGTGGTCGCCGGGTCGAGGCCGTGCAGCTTCGAAACCAGGTCCGCCGGATCGACATTCGACACGAAGCGCGCGGAGATTCCGGCGTCCGCGTAGTGCCGCAGCGCCAGGGTGACCATGGCCGGGCCCAGATCCGAGCCGCCGATGCCGATGTTCACGACCGTCGCGATGTGCTGACCGGTCGCGCCGAGCCATGCTCCCGAACGCACCTGATCGGTGAATTCGCCCATGCGGCGCAGGACTTCGTGCACATCGGTCTCGACATCCTGGCCGTCGACCGTGAGCGGCTGCCCGGACGGGCGGCGCAGCCACACGTGCCCGACGGCCCGATCCTCGGAGGTGTTGATGTGCTCGCCCGCGAACATGGCGTCCCGCCGCTGCTCGACCCCGGCGGTGTGCGCCAATTCGACCAGCAGATCGAGGGTCTCGCGCGTCACCCGATGCTTGGAGTAGTCGATCCGCAGATCCGCGACCTGAACGGTCAACTCGCCACCGCGCGCTGGATCCTCGGCGAAGAATTCTCGCAAATGCCGCCCACCGATGGAGGCGTGGTGGTCGTGCAGTTTCCGCCAGACCGCCGACGCGGTGATGTCGCTGCTCACCCGGGCGAGGTTACAACCTTCGAGTTACGACGCGCAGGTAACAACCGTGATTCGCGGGATTCGCGCAGCGCAGGAGTCAGATTCGAGGGTGAGGCATAGGCTGGCCACATGGTGAACGAAAGCGCCCTACTCTCGTCCATTCCCACGCAACTCTGGATCGGCGGACCGGTGGACGCCACGGGGGGTGCGACGTTCCCGGTACACAATCCGGCCACGGGTGAGGTGATCGCCCAGGTCGCCGACGCCACCCCCGATGACGCGGTGCGCGCGCTCGATGCGGCGGTCGCGGTGCAGGCCGAATGGGCCGCGACCCCGGCGCGGCAGCGCGGGGAGATCCTGCGGGCGGTGTTCGAGGCGATCACCGCGCGGGCCGAGGAGTTCGCGCTGCTGATGACCCTGGAAATGGGAAAGGCGCTGCCGGAGAGCCGCAATGAGGTGCGCTACGGCGCGGAGTTCTTCCGCTGGTTCAGCGAGGAGGCGGTGCGTATTCACGGCCGCTATCAGCCCGCCCCGGCGGGGACCGGACGGATTCTGGTGCACAAGCAGCCGGTCGGCCCGTGCCTGGCGATCACGCCGTGGAACTTCCCGCTGGCCATGGGAACTCGCAAGATCGGCCCGGCGCTGGCGGCCGGCTGCACGATGATCGTGAAGCCCGCGGGCGCCACCCCGTTGACCATGCTGCTGCTGGCCGAGCTGTGCAGCCGGGCCGGACTGCCCGACGGTGTGCTGTCGGTGGTCACCACCTCGCATTCGAGTGCGGTCACCGCGCCGCTGCTCAACGATCCGCGCCTGCGCAAGCTGACCTTCACCGGGTCGACCCCGGTGGGCAAGAAGCTGGTCGAGCAGTCCGCGCACGGCCTGCTGCGCACCTCGATGGAGCTGGGCGGCAATGCCCCGTTCGTGGTGTTCGACGACGCCGATATCGATGCGGCCGTGCAGGGCGCGGTGCTGGCCAAGCTGCGCAACGGCGGTGAGGCGTGCACGGCGGCGAACCGTTTCCACGTCCAGAATTCGGTTCGCCAGGAATTCACCGACAAGCTGGTGGCGGCCATGGCGGAGTACAAACTCGGCAATGGCGTCGAGCCTGACACCACGCTGGGCCCGCTCGTGAACGAGGATCAGCTCGACACCGTGAGCGAGCTCGTCGACGACGCGGTCTCGGCGGGTGCGCAGGTGCGGCTGGGCGGCAAGGCCCCCGGCGGCCCGGGCTGGTTCTACCCGGCAACCGTGCTCACCGATATCCCGCCCGCGGCCCGCATCCTGCGTGAAGAAGTGTTCGGCCCGGTCGCCCCGATCGTCGGGTTCGATACCGAGGAGGAGGGTCTGGCCGCCGCGAACAACACCGAATTCGGCCTGGTCGCCTACGTTTACACGCGCAGCCTGGACCGCGCGCTGCGGATTTCCGAGGGCCTGGAGACCGGCATGGTCGGCGTGAACCGCGGCGTCATCTCCGATCCGGCCGCGCCCTTCGGCGGCGTGAAGGAGTCCGGTTTCGGGCGTGAGGGCGGCTTCGAGGGCATCGAGGAGTACCTCAGCACCAAGTACATCGCCCTGCCCTAGGGAGAAAAAGAACCGCCCCGGGGTCGAAACACCCGGGGCGGCCTGGGGAAGCTACATCCGTGGCACGCATGCAGCTGTGGTCTATGTGGGGGCACGCCAAAACGCACACCGCTCGGTGTATCGGTCCGAGCAGTGCGCGGTGTTAACGAGAGATCTTGATCAGTGCCCCAACCGGCCGCGGCCGAGTCGGAGCAGGAGCATCGCCAGGGTGTGTCCCTCCTGGCCGAGCTCGCTGAAACGCTCCAGCACCTTCATCTCGCGGGAGTGCACGAGTTTCGGGCCGCCGTTGGCCATCCGCGTTCGTCCGATGATGCGCGAGACCTCGGTGCGGCGCTTGATGGCCGCGAGGATTTCGGCGTCCAGCTTGTCGATCTCCAAGCGCAGCTTTTCGATCTCAGCCTCGGAGGGCAGGGCGGAATCCGACCCGGTGGCAGACTCGGAATGTCCCGTCGTCGAGATGCTCATACTTTCAACTCCTCGTGGTCCAGAACGTCGATCGGCGGGTGGACCCATCCTGTTACCGATTGGTTCTTCACCAAGAATCAGACCTGTTGGCCAAGACAATCAAACCTGTTGGCCTAGACATTGTCCCCCCGGGTTCGGGCTCAGGTGCAATGCGTCGCCGTAGAGCCGGTCATCCGACGAGTGTGCCACGCGGGGTGACCTGAGCAAAACAGGTACATTTAGGAATCTGCTGAGTTTCCCGACCCGGTCGAGTTCACCGGAGATTCGCCGGACCGGCACTTATCGGACACCTGTGCGAACCCGGCCGTCGGCTGTCGGTGCGCGCCGGTAGCGTGGATGGGCGATGAATACGACGGTGGCGCAGGACGGGCAGAAGACCGAGCACACGCGGGGCAGCGAGTTGCTCGAGGGGTTGAATCCACAGCAGCGTGCCGCGGTGATGCATACCGGCACCCCGCTGTTGATCGTGGCCGGGGCCGGGTCGGGCAAGACCGCGGTACTCACCCGCCGGATCGCGTATCTGCTGGACGCGCGCGGGGTGCGGCCCGGCGAGATCCTGGCCATCACCTTCACCAACAAGGCCGCCGCCGAGATGCGGGAGCGGGTGGCCGGGCTGGTCGGCCTGCGCGCGGCGGGCATGTGGGTGTCCACCTTCCACTCCAGCTGTGTGCGCATCCTGCGCACCCAGGCCGGGCTGTTGCCGGGGATGAACTCGAACTTCTCCATCTACGACGCCGACGACTCGCGCCGCCTGCTGGGCATGATCATTCGCGATTTCGACATCGACGCGAAGAAGTACTCGCCGCGGCTGCTGTCCACCGCCATCTCGAATCTCAAGAACGAGCTGATCGACGCCGAGCAGGCCGCCGCCGACGCCGCGACCGAGGAGGCCGAGCTGCCGCGCCTGGTGGCGCGGGTCTACGACGAGTACCAGCGGCGGCTGCGCGCGGCCAATGCCCTGGATTTCGACGATCTGATCGGCGAGACGGTGTCGATCCTGCAGCGGCATCCGCAGGTGGCCGAGTACTATCGGCGTCGTTTCCGGCACGTGCTGGTCGACGAGTACCAGGACACCAACCACGCCCAGTACGTGCTGGTGCGGGAACTGGTCGGGCACCACCGCAATCTGTGGGGCGACGAGACCGACGACGCGGACACGCGCGATCAGATCTCGCCCTCGGAGCTGTGCGTGGTGGGTGACGCCGACCAGTCGATCTACGCCTTCCGAGGCGCGACCATCCGCAATATCGAGGAGTTCGAGCGCGACTTCCCGGATGCGGAAACCATTCTGCTGGAACAGAACTACCGCTCCACCCAGCACATCCTGACCGCCGCCAACGCGGTCATCGCCCGCAACGAGGGGCGTCGGGACAAGAAGCTGTGGACCGATCAGGGCGACGGCGATCTGATCGTCGGATACGTGGCCGACAACGAGCACGACGAGGCCATGTTCGTCGCCAAGGAGATCGACAAGCTGGTCGATCAGGGTGACGCCAACTACGCGGATGTGGCGGTCTTCTACCGCACCAACAACAACTCCCGCGCGCTGGAGGAGATCTTCATCCGCATGGGGCTGCCCTACAAGGTGGTCGGCGGGGTGCGCTTCTACGAGCGCAAGGAGGTCCGCGACATCGTGGCCTACCTGCGGGTGCTGGAGAACCCGAACGACGCGGTGAGCCTGCGGCGGGTGCTCAATACCCCGCGCCGCGGCATCGGTGACCGCGCCGAGGCGTGCGTGGCCGTGCATGCCGAGCAGCGCAATATCGGTTTCGCGCAGGCGCTGCGGGATGCGGCGGACAACAAGGTGGCGCTGCTCAATTCCCGTTCGGTGAAGGCCATTTCGGGGTTCCTGGATTTGCTGGAGGAGATCCGGGCGGCGGGCACGCAGGCCGATATGGATTTCCCGGATGTCGGTTCGGTGGTCGAGGCGGTGCTCGATCGCACCGGATACCGCGCCGAACTGGAGGCGTCCGACGATCCGCAGGACGGCGCGCGGCTGGACAACCTCAACGAATTGGTCAGCGTCGCACGCGAATTCAGTTCCGAGGCGCGCAACAATGTGGAGGCCGCGCGGGACGAGGGCATCATTCCCGAGCAGGCCGAGGGTGAGCCGGAGCCGGGTTCGCTGGCCGCGTTCCTGGAGCGGGTCTCGCTGGTGGCGGACGCCGACCAGATTCCCGAAGAGGGTTCGGGCATGGTCACTTTGATGACCTTGCACACCGCCAAGGGCCTGGAGTTCCCGGTGGTGTTCGTGACCGGCTGGGAGGACGGCCAGTTCCCGCACATGCGCGCGCTGGGCGATCCGACCGAGCTGCAAGAAGAGCGCCGCCTGGCGTATGTGGGCATCACCCGCGCCCGGCAGCGGCTGTATCTGTCGCGTGCGATCGTGCGATCGGGCTGGGGTCAGCCGGTGTCGAATCCGGAATCCCGTTTCTTGCAGGAGATTCCGGGCCATCTGCTGGATTGGCGGCGGCTCGAGCCAGCGCCCTCGCAGAGTTCCTCGGGGTTCCGTCGTCGCCGGGGCGAGGACGACGGCCTGGATCGGGATTGGACGCGCGGCGACGGCTGGTCGGAGGCGCGGCCGGGTCTCGGCGGCCGGGGTGATCGTCGCCCGGCTCCGGCGGCGACCGCGGGCGGCAAGCGCAACAAC
>NZ_JBSGBY010000391.1:0-8042 GCF_053601505.1 Nocardia sp. NPDC004722 | reverse complement strand
AGTACCTCGCCGACACCAGGTCGCTGGAGGAGTGGACCTACAGCCTGCGATGCGAGGTCACCGACCACCAGTCGGTCCACCGGCAGCGCGGGGCCCAGCCACGGGCGGTCCAGGACCAGCGCGTCGGCGGCGGGGATCACCTCGCCGGACAGGGCGCGCACCTGACCCGGCAGCACCAGTTCACCGGCGTCGAGACGGCCCGATTCCAGCGCCTCCGCCAGCAGCGCGTAGGTCTGCGAAATCGATTCTGGTGCGGGCATTCTGGCCGGATCGGCCAGGGCGTCGAGGAGTTCCTCGGCGAGCGCGGTGGTGAGCACCTCCGGATCGGCGAGCACGCCGCGCAGCACGCGCAGATCGTTCGCGTCGAAGCCCGGCAGCTGCGGAAGCAGGCCCGCGAACAGGGTGTCGTCGGGGTGCCGCAGCAGCCCCAGCGGGATGCCGTCGATATGGGCGTGCTGGCGCAACCACCAGGCGGTGTAGCCGTCGCGATCGGCCAGCAGCGGGCGGGTGGCAGCGTCGGAGAGCAACAGCCGCAAGGCTTCCGGCCATTCGGCGTCGTCGACCAGGTCGAGGTCGCGGACGGCGATCAGCTCCGCGGGATCCTCGCTCAGGCCGTCCCACCAGGTTTCCTCGTCGTCGAGGTGATGGTCCGGGCCGGTCGGATCCGATTCGGTGACCAGGGTGAAACCCCAGCCGACCCCGATGGCGCGCAAGGCTTCCGGGCCGTAGCGCTCCAGCACGTCGGCGTCGACGGTGGTGAACGGTGAATCCGCCACCAGCACTCGATCCAGCGGCGCGCCCGGCAGCAGCAGCTCGTCGGCGGGCGTCGATTCGCCTGTGACATCGGACAATTCGAGCAAGCCGAGCCAGGTCGGCAGCGTGCCGGGCGCGGCGTGAGCGGACAGACTCAGCACCGCCTCCACCGTGTCGGGATCGCTCGGGTCATCCTCCAGCGCTGCTTGCAGGCCCGGATCGCCGAGCAGATCCTCCGGCGTCGCGTTCCGCGCCCCCAACCGCCCCAGCAGCTCGTGCGCGGCCTCCGGATGCACCAGCCGCGCCCAGTGCACCGGCACCGCCGACTCCAGCCGATCGTCCAGCACCACCGTGCGCGGGCCGGTCACCAACCGGCCATCGGTCAACGGCACGGCCAGCGCGCCCAGCTCCTCCACCGACAGCGGATCCATCGCGAACGCGTCCAGCGCGTCGTAGAGCGAATACCACCACTGCGGTTCCCGTTCCAGACTGCCCGACAGCTCCGCGATCCGCGCCAGCCCGATGCGATGCACATCCAGCGCCGCCAGCGCGTCGGCGTACATCCGCGCCGACAACTCCGGAATCACCAGCGGGCCCACCACATCCGCCAGCAGATCAGCCAATTCCACGGTGGCACCGGTGAACACGGACGCCCGCCGCGGCGACGCCACCGCCCCCCGCGGATCGAATACCGCGCTGTCGGGATGCGTGCCCGCGCCGCCGAATTCGGCGAAACGGGATTCATCCACAGCCGTCCCCAAGCCGGATTCACCGATCTCGCCGAGTGCCTGCCGCTCGGCCTCTCGACCGGACTCGGCCGCCTCACCGAACTCGTCTCCGGCGTAGTTCGCGACCACATCGTGCGGCCCGATCGCGTCGTGGGGTTCCACTGCGCCGTAGGGCAATTCGTCCTGCTCCGGCAGATCCCAGAGCGGCAGCGTCTCGTGATCCGGGCGCACCGCGCGCGCCTTGGCGGCCGTGCCCCGACCAGTGGCGGATGATCCCGCGTCGAGGCCGTCCGGCGCCACGGAACCGGCGTCGCCGATCGCGGCAGAGCGGTCACCCGCCGCGCCCGAGGCGGTCTCGCGCGCAGACGCGGCGGCGGCCTCGTCCGGCGATGTGAGTTCCGCTGGGAAATCGGCGATATCGGCCGGGGCCTCGGCGTCGCCGGGCGCGGCCTGGTTGGTGGTCTGGTCGGGGATGTAACCGAACTCGGCGTCGAAGTCGACCGGGGCGGGTGCGGGCTCGCGGGCGGCGTCCGGGCGGGCGAGCAACACCGGGAGCCACTCGTTGTCGCGGAGTTCGGTGATCAGGGCCTCGCGCAGGGCGCTGTCGGCCTCGCTGCGGGCGAATCCGGGGAGCGGGACCAGGACCAGGCGGTCGCGGGGCGGCAGGGCGCGGGCGAAATCGGCGTAGCCGACGGCCAATTCGGTCAGGCGCGCGCCGGGCAGCAGGCGGCGGCGGTCCGGCTGCATCGGGATGTCGGCGATGAGCAGGGCCGGGATGGACAGCTCCTCGTCGGAGCGGGTGGGGGCGCGCAGCACGTCCGGATGGGCGGCGACGGGACGGCCGTCGCACACCGGCAGCAGCCAGCGGGCCCGCTCGGTGCGGAACTGCCACCACACACGCTCACCGGATTCCGAGTCGGTGACTCGCAGTTCGGTCAGTCCGTGGTCGAGTTCCCTTGCCGTGCTGGAGATCTCGTCATCGCCGATGCGGATGCTGCGCAGCACGGGCAGTTCCAGCAGCAGTTCGGCCGCCTCGGAGCGCAGCTCGGCGAGCAGGGCGACCGTGTCCACGTGCTCGTGCAGCCGCAGCACGATCTCGGTGTCGAATCCGGCGGCGGGCCGCTCCTCCAGCGACCAGGCCAGTCGCAGGGCGGGCGGCTCGAAACCGTCCGGGGTCTCGGGGATCTCGATGCCCTGCGCGCCCAGCAGCGCCCACGTCTCGGCCCGGGAGAAGCGCACCGATCCGGCGGTCGAGCGCACCTGGACCTCGTCGGAGACGGTGAGCACGGCGGTGAAACCGACACCGAATTTGCCGACGGCCGCGCCCTCGGCCGGGTCCAGCGTCTTCCCGGACGCGCGCAGCGCGGTGAGCGCGTGCACACCCGAAACATCCAGTGGTGCACCGGTATTCGCGACGTGCAGGGTCCGCCCGTCCAGCCACACCGCGACGCGGCCGGGCACGTCGGCCTTCAGCGCGGCGTCGGCGGCGTTCTGCGCCAGTTCGGTCAGCAGGCGGTCGCGGTAGCCCGACCGCACCAGATCGGCCTCGGTCGCGGCGTCCTCCCGCAGGCGGGTGGGCGATCCGCGCCAGGCGGCCACCACCCCGGCCCGCAACGCCTCGGTCCCGAACGGGTCCCCCAGATCGGTCGCGATCACGCCCTACACCCCTTCCCGCACAACGGGTTCACGGCATGCCACACGGTTTTCCAGGCATGCCAAAGCCAAGCATCCGGTCATTTCACAGAATTCCGGCAGGAATCCGCCGGATACGCCGCGGCAGATTACCGCCGCAGCGCCTCAGCGCGCCTCCGAAGCCCCCGAGTCGGGCTCCACCCGCACCGCCGTCACGGCCCAGGCATCGTCGTACACCGCATCCGGATCCGGCACCTCGAACAGCGCCGCCGGCCCCTCGTCCACCGACGTCTCGGGCGCGACCATGGGGGCCACCTCGTCGACAGTCGCCGAATCGTCCACCGTGACCGGCTCATTCGCGACGGCTACCGGCTCGACAGGCTCGACCGCCGCAGGATCAGCCGAGTCAGCGGCATCTGCCCCCGCGCCCGATTCGTCCGCATCAGCGGATTCCGGGGCGGGAGTGCCGGTTTCCGGGCGCAGCTCGGAGATCGGGATCAGGTCCACGGCGGCGTCGTCGTAGGCCTCGTAGAGCGGGGAGCCGTTACCGCTGGGGAGCACCACGTCCGAATGCGCGCCGCAGCCGTAGGCGATGTGCACGACGTGACCGTCCGCGCCCATGGCGTTCGCGCAGACGCCGAAGGCGGCGCGCAGGGCACCGGCCAGCGGAACGTAGAAGCCGCACAGGCCGCAGGTGGAGGGTGCGGCGCGGGCCATATCGGTGTCGGGGCCGTATTCGGAGAACCAGCGATCGCTCGCCTCTTCCCGGCCCTCGCGGGAAAGCGCCTGGGTACGACCGATTCCCAGCTCCAGCGCGACCTCGTCGACGACCGGATCGCCGGTGGCCACATAGCCGGGCACCAACCGCGGGTCGCCGAGCGGCGGGGCCAGCAGATCGCCGGGCGCGAGATCGCCGGGGCGGATGCGCTGCTCCCACGGAATGAAATCGGGGGCGACGAGCGCGTCCGGGCCGGGCAGCAGCGCCGACTCGCTCACCGTGGCGACCGTGGCTTCCGGCGGGGCCGCCACCACGACCGCCCACTGCCAGCCGCGATAGCCGGGCAGGGTGGCCGTGAAGTGGTGGGTCGCCGAGGATTCGTCCTCGGCGGTCACGCCCAGATGCGCGCCCACCCCGATCGGCTCCAGATCCAGGAGCGCACGGCGGGCCAGCTCGACCGCCTCCGCCAGGATCGGCCGCACACCGGACTCCGAAACTCCAACCGCGCTCACGTCCTACATTTTGCCGTATGGAGCGCAAACACCGTGCACCGGTAGCGGCCGCCACGATCATCCTGGCCGCTGCCCTGGCCCTGGCCGCCACCGTGACGGCCTGCACCAGCAGCGACAACACGCCGAAGCTGCGCGTGGAAGTCGTCGCGACTCGGCCGCACGATCCGGGCGCGTTCACCGAGGGCTTAGAAATAGACGGCTCGGTCTTGTACGAGAGCACCGGATTGTCCGGACAGTCCTGGGTGCGGGCCACCGATCTCGCCACCGGGGCCGAACTCGCCCGAGCCGACCTGCCCGCACCCCTGTTCGGCGAGGGCGTCACCCGGGTCGGCGACCTGCTCTGGCAGCTCACCTACCAGGACGGCATCGCCATCGCGCGAGACCCGGCCACCCTCACCGAGATCCGCCGCACCCGCTTCGACGGCGAGGGCTGGGGGCTGTGCGCGCGCGACAACCGCGTGGTCATGAGCAATGGCAGCGCCACCCTCACCTTCCGCGACCCGCAAACCTTCGCGATCACCGGCACGACCGCGCTCACCAGTCACAAGGACGTGAAACTCAACGAACTCGATTGCGCACCGGACGGTTCCGTCTACGCCAATACCTGGCCCTCGAACACCATCCTGCGGATCAACCCGGACACCGGGGAGGTGCTGGCGAAGATCGACGCCTCCGGCCTGCTGCCCGCCGGCGCCCGCACCCCCGACACCGATGTGCTCAACGGCATCGCCGACATCCCCGGCACCGATCATTTTCTGCTCACCGGCAAGAAATGGCCGATCAGCTACGAAGTCCGTTTCGTCCCGGCCTGACCTGCGCGCACCCGGGGCGCGACCGGCCCGGACACCGGTTCCGCCCCGAACTTGTGGCGGCCCACACCGGCGGTAGTGCAGCCGCCGACCCGCAGCACTGCAAGAATTGGGGGCGTGACTCCTCCCCGTGACCCCGGTGCCGACCCAGGTCGCTGGGGCGACGAGGACTCTCCCATGATCGACAGGCACCCGGGGTACGACCGCTATCCGCCCGCGAACCGCGCCGGCCGGCGACCCGGCCCTGCCCCCGGCGAACCGGAAGTCCCCGAATTCCTCACCCGCCGCACCCCGGGCCCGCAGCCGGAATCTCGCGGAGGTGGAGCTTCCGCGAGGAGTGGTGGCGAATCCGCCCACGGCCGTGGCGAATCTGCACGTGGCGGGCGTGAATCGCCGCGCGACCAGGGTGGCGAGTCGGTCGGCCGCACCTCACGGTGGGCCCGCCGCCGCCAAGGCAAGGCCGCCGACACCGACCGGGGCAACCCGCCGACCCGACCGTACGAGATGGGTTCGCCCACCGGCGCGCCTAGCGAACCGGCAACTTGGCAGCAGCCGAACGACTTCGGCACCACGCGGCGAGTGCGCTACGCCCCGGAGTCCGGGCACACCCCCGATCCCAGGCACGGACATCGCAACGACCCGCCCAGCCGCCACGAATCGCGGCCGGGGCGTCACGACTCGCCGCCGTCGCGTGCGGCCCGCCCCGAGCACTACGACCCCGACGCCACTGCGCGATCCGGTCGCTATGAGCCGGAGTCCGTGCCACCCGCCCGCCGCGAGGAGTATCCGACCCGGCCCGACCACGATCGGGACAGCTACACCGATCCGCGGTACGCGGAAGGGGCGCACCCGCAAGCGCATTCGCCCGACCCCGGCGCGGACCCCCACGACACCGCGGGCCTGCACAAGCCGCCGCGCAAGCTGACCGTCACCCGGGTCGCGGCACGCCGCAGTATCGAGCTGACGCAGAGCGGTTTCGCGACCTTCCAGCGGGCGGCCAAGGCCGACGGCGCGGAGGAGTCTGGTCTCACCGCGCTGATCTACGCCACCATGGCGAACTTCGCGACCGACGCGGCGATCGCGGTGGCCCTGGCCAACACGCTGTTCTTCGCCAGCGCGACCGCGGAATCCAAAACCAAAGTGGCGCTGTACCTCCTGATCACCATCGCGCCGTTCGCGGTGATCGCCCCGGTGATCGGGCCCATGCTGGACCGGTTGCAGCGCGGTCGGCGCGTGGCCTTGGCGGGCTCGTTCGGCCTGCGCGTGTTCATCGCCATGCTGCTCATCTTCAATATCGACAACTGGGCGCTCTACCCGCTCGCCCTGTGCATGATGATCCTCAGCAAGTCGTTCTCGGTGCTGAAATCCGCGGTCACCCCCCGCGTGCTGCCACCGGGAATGGATCTGGTGCGCACCAATTCCCGGCTCACCGTGTTCGGTCTGGTCGGCGGCACGCTGGGCGCGGGCGGCGTGGCCGCGCTGACCGCCAAGCTGACCGGCTCCACCGGCGCACTGCTCTTCGCCGCCGCGATCGCCGCCGCGGGCGCGTATCTGAGCCTGCGCATCCCGTCCTGGGTCGAGGTCACCGAGGGCGAGGTCCCGGCCACCATCGGCTATCACGGCAACGATGCCCGCACGGAGGTCCTGGACCCGAGCAAGGCCGACCAGGTGCAGCCGAGCAAACGCCGTCAGCCCCTGGGCCGTTCGGTGGTGACCGGGCTGTGGGGCAACGGCACCGTGCGCGTGCTGACCGGCTTCCTCACCTTCTACGGCGCGTTCGTGGCCAAGGCCACCGAGCACCGGCCGGTGCAGCAGATCGCCATGCTGGGCGTGATCGGCGCGGCCGCGACCATCGGCAACTTCACCGGCAACGCCACCGGCGCGCGGATGAAACTCGGCCGCCCGCAACTGATCGTGTTGAGCTGCACCATCGCCTGCGTGGCGGCCGCGATCGTGGCCGCGTTGATGGGCAACCTGCTGGGCGCGGCCATCGCGACCATGGTCGCGGCCTGCGCCAGCGCGCTGGCCAAGGTCTCCCTGGACGCCTCGATCCAGGACGACCTGCCGCCGGAATCCATCGCCTCCGGCTTCGGCCGCTCGGAGACCGTACTGCAGCTGGCCTGGGTGATCGGCGGCGCGATGGGCGTGCTGATCACGCCCACCTGGTGGATCGGTTTCACCGCGGTCTCGTGTGTCATGGCGCTCGGTTTGATCCAAACCGTGGTCAGCTACCGTGGGCATTCGCTACTGCCCGGTTTGGGCGGTAACCGACCGCAGCACGCCAAGCAGGAGATCCCCGCCGCGCACGGCGCGGGAGAACCCACCACATGACGGACAGGACATCCCGGTGAGCCAAACCCGAACCCGCACGATCGTCGCCCTGGTAGGAGCGGCGCTGCTGGTTTTCGTGGCGGCGGTGGCCGCCGTGGTCACGATCGCCGTACGCCATGCCGACAAGCCGCAGACCGAGATCACCGCGTACGCGAACGGCAAGTCGATCACCGTCACGCCGTACATGGATTGCAATGTCCGCATGCAGGACTGCCGGACCCTGCCCGCCGACAACGAGGTGCCGCTGCCGCCCGGCGTGGAGTGCGCCGCCGGCGGGGATGCCTGCCACACCGGCAAATCCGCGGCGCTGCCGGTGAAACCCGGCCTCCCGCTGCAGTTGTCGCTGCCCAAGGAGATCGCCGACAGTCCCTGGCTGGGCGCGGTCGTGTACCAGGCGCCCAACGGCAAACTGCTGCAGAAGCCCATCCAGCACGACGACTACGCCAAGGGCACGACCGCGCTCACTCGACCGGCCACCCGGTCGAGCCGGGCAGCTCACCCAGGATCGGCTCCAGGGCCTGTGGGGAGCGTGCGCCCAGCAACAACCGGTGAGTAGGGG
>NZ_JBSGBY010000390.1:0-8051 GCF_053601505.1 Nocardia sp. NPDC004722 | reverse complement strand
GCCCTACGCGGGTCTGCATCAATTGCTGCGGCCGGTGCTGGAATCCGCCGAAGTCCTTCCCGTGCCGCAACATTCGGCGCTGCTGGTGGCTTTGGGAGTGGCCGACGGGCCGCCGCCGGAGATCTTCATGGTGGGACTGGCGACTTTGAATCTGCTGACCGACGGTGCCGGCGGCGCCACGACACTGCTGGCCATCGATGACATCCAGTGGCTGGATACCCCGACTCGGCAGGTGCTGGCTTTCGTCGCACGGCGGATAGGTCGCGATCCTGTCGCGCTGATCACCACCCTGCGCACGGGCCACCCGGACCCTTTCGCCGGCATGCCCATCGCCGAGATGGTGGTTCCGGGCCTCGACGATGCGGCTGCGCGGCAGCTGCTTTCGAGCCGTGCCGGTGGTCTCACCGAGCGAGAGCAGGTGCGTATTCTCCGTGAGGCGATGGGAAACCCGCTCGCCCTGGTGGAGCTCCCGATCGCGTGGCGGATGCATGCCGGCCGCGGCACGGACTCCACTCCTGCCTTCCTCCCGCTGACGGCTCGGCTCGAGCAGGCGTTCGCCGGAAGAGTGGCCGAACTACCCGAGCCGAGCCGGGACGCGATGCTGATCACCGCGATCGATTACTCGGACAATCTGCCGGAGATCTTGGCGGCGGGCAGCATTCTGTCGGGTCGACCGATGACTGTCGACGCACTCGACGCCGCGGCGGCGGCGCGGCTGGTGCGAGTCGACGGTATGCATGTGCGGCTGCATCATCCACTCGTACGATCGGCTGTCCTGCAATCGGAGACGCTGGCACGCAGGCTCGCGGCGAACGCCGCGATGGCCGATGTGCTGGTGGACGAACCCTATCGCCGTACCTGGCATCGCGCGCAATCCATCATCGGCACAGACGATCTCGTGGCCGACGAGCTCGAGAGCACCCACACCATCGCCATCAAGCGTGGCGGGGTCATCGCGGCGATCTGGGCACTCGAACGAGCCGCGCAACTATCCACTGACTCAGCCGTTCGCGGTAAGCGGCTGCTGCTCGCCTGCGAGCATGCTTTCGGGCTGGGCCAGATAGAGCTCGTCGACCGCCTGTTGCAAGCGGCGGAGCGCACCGAGCTATCCGAATTGGATCACGCGCGCATGGAGTGGATCCGAGAGATCTTCTCCGACGGCAAACCCGGTGACAGAGCCCGCGTCGAGCAACTGTGCGAGATCGCCGAGCGATCAGCGGCCGCCGATGACATCGATCTCGCGCTGAACCTGCTGCTCGGCGCGGCGCTGCGCTGCTGGTGGGCCGACACCGGGCCGTATGCTCGAGCGCGGGTGGCCGGAGCTGCGGAGGAACTGACCGGGGCGTGCGACGATCCGCGGTGGGGCGCGGTGCTCGCGGTCGCCGAACCGGTACTGAGCGCCGCGGCGGTGTACGACTGGCTCACTCGGCAAGTACTGACCGTTCACCCCGACGCGAACGCACTGCGCCTGCTCGGGATGGCCGCGCACGCGATCGGCGACCCGATCCGTTCTATCGATCTGCTCGCCCGGGCCGAAACCGTGCTTCGATCCGAGGGCCGCTTCGGATTGCTCTCGCACACATTGACGATGCAGGCCGTCGACCTACTGCTGACCGGGGATTGGAACCGTGCGGCTGTGGTCATCGACGAGGCGCGGGAAGTCGCCGAGGAGACCCGGCAGCCGATCTGGACTCGCGGATCGCTGATCTCGGACGCCATTCTCAGCGGTTTCCGGGGTGACGTGGAACGGACATTGGCGCTGACAGCCGAGGTGGAGGAGTCGGCGAGCCGCGACCAACTCAACGACTTGCTGTCGTTCATCCAACTGGCCAAGGGAATGGCTTGGATCAGCACCGGACAGCACGCGCTGGCCTACGACGTGCTGCGTCGCCTCTTCGATCCCGAGGACCCCGCTTATCACGAGCGTGAGAGTTTCGACGGTGTCATGTTCTTCGCCGAAGCCGCAGCGCATACCGGCCACAACGCCGAAGCCCGGGAAGTGCTTGCCCGCCTGGAGAAGACGGCGCTCACCACACCGGCGCCATTGCTGCACACCCAATTGATGTTCGCGCGAGCGGTTCTCGCGGCCGATCACGATGCCGAGGAACTCTATCTCTCGGCGCTCGGCCACGATCTCACCCGCTGGCCGCTGGTGCGCGCGAAACTCGAACTCGCATACGGTAGCTGGCTGCGCCGCCGCCGCCGGATCGCGGAGTCCCGAACGCCCCTGCGGTCGGCCCACACCACATTGTCGCTGATCGGCGCGGTCAACTGGGCCGATCACGCCCGCGCGGAGCTTCGCGCGACCGGTGAACGCACGACGGTGTCCGCACCGTCGGCACTGGAGATGCTCTCACCCCAGGAGTTGCAGATCGCCCGATTGGCCGCGGAGGGACTGTCCAACCGCGAGATCGGCGAACGGCTCTACCTCTCCCCACGGACCATCGGCTCGCACTTGTACCGCATATTCCCGAAACTCGACATAACCTCTCGAGGCCAACTCGCCGCCTGTCTGGATTCCCCCGCGCAGGCCCTGACCGCGGCACGCTCAACCGATCAATTTGCCAGATGACGAACTTCTGCAGGCAGTCCGCGATCTCGTCGATCTCCATGAGCGATGCGCTACAGGACTGACCAGGGCCATCTACCGCCACGACAAGCTGCCAGACGGAAGTGGGTGTGAAAGGTCGATTCTCGTACGCCTAGCGATCTCGCCGATGGACCTTCGTCGTCTCCGCACTCATCTGCCACATCTCGCGCTGATCTGAGCAGCCAGCGCGACGCTCATGAAGATCACGCGACCGTCGTGTTCCAAGGCCAAGTGGAACATCCCGCGTTGCCGATTTGAACGCGTTGGTTCGTGGTCGTTGTGAGCCGAGGCGGTGTTGGGGGATTGGTTCAACTGATGATGAAAACCCCGACCCTTCCGGCACGAGAACTGGGCGCACGGAACTTCGAGGGCGAAAGTCCTTGCCTGTGATGGCTCACGGCACGATGCCGCGACCATCTCGAGAGCGGATCGTCAAGCCATGACCATCACCCACACCACTGCCAGACCGGATCCGCCCGCGACCACACCGCGCCCGGTGCGGGTGGTCCTCGTCGATCAAGACCGCACAGTCCGCGACGCCATCGCCGATCTACTCGAAATCGACCCGACCATCAACGTCGTCGGAGAAGCCGGAAACCGTCCACCGCGCTGTCACACTCCTGTCTGACCTGGCCCGGACGTGGTGATCATCGATCCCCGACTACCCGACGGCGACGGGCTACGGATCTGCCGAAACCTCAAGGCCGCCAACGCCACGACCCGTTGCCTGGTCCTGACTTCCGAGGTCGAACCCGAAGCGATGTTCCACGCTGTCCACGCCGGCGCGGCCGGATACAGGATCAAAGACCTCACCGAACTCGCCCTCGGCGACGCGGTCAAGGCTCTCGCCGCCGGGAAATCGCGCCTCGACAGCAATTCGACGTCGGTGCTGATGCACGAGTATCGCCGCCGAGTTGACGACCATGGAGATGACCATCCTGCTGTTGCTGGCCGAGGGCTTGACCAACAAGCAGATCGCCAACTGGATGTTCTTCACCGAGAACACCGTCCGCAACTACATCGCCCGGCTCATGCGCAAACTCGGCATCGGCAGCCCCGACCAAGCCGTCTTCTCTGGGTAACCCGAGGAATCGACCGTGGCCGTATCCGTCGCCGCGGATGAATCCGCTCCAAGGTGGCTACCAGAACGCACTACTTTGGCACATGGCGCGCGGCTTGGAACGGCCACACCGGGCCCCCGAATCGGCCGGATTTGGCAACGGATTTGGCAACCGGACACGGCGAAATCCAGCGGGCCGGGTGATACGACGCGGACAGGACGGACGGACGAAACCCTGTTGACCGGCACAGAACGGATTCCACCGACCATGGCGGGACTGTGCGTGATAGGTCCTCGTTGGCTCATAACCCAGAGGTCGCAGGTTCAAATCCTGTCCCCGCTACTACGGGAAACGGCCCGGAACCAGTAGGTTCCGGGCCGTTTTCACGTTCAGTTGGCATCACGTTTGGCATCATTAGCCAAACTCAGTTTCATGGGTGCGGTGCCGTCGCGGGGGTTTCGCGGCGTCCCAGCATGTAGCTGGCGGCGCGGGCGGCGGCGTCTTCGTCCATGCCGGGCAGGACGTGCTGGTAGGTCTTCATGGTGAAGGCGACGTCGGCGTGCCCGGCACGCTGGCTGACCACCTTCGGGCTGACTCCGGCCATCAGTGACGCGGTGATGTAGGTGTGGCGGAGGTCGTAGAAGCGGATCTCGGGCAGCCCGGCGCGGGCGGCGAGGCGCTTGAATCGCTCCCGGATCGAATCGGGATGCACAGGGCGACCGTCTTCGTAGGTGAAGACCAGATCGGTATCGCGGAAGTCGTCACCGTAGAGCGCGCGTTCGGCATCCTGGATGGCCTTCCAGGTGCGCAGTTCGTACAAGGTTTCCGGGTCGAGAGCGATCAGACGGACCGAGTCCTCGGATTTGACCTCGGCGTCCTGGGCACGTCCGGCCACGACGACTCGGCCCTGGTGCACCGACAGTGCCCCGGCGTCGAGATCCAGGGAGGGCCAGCGGATTCCGCAGATTTCCGCGCGCCGCAGTCCAGTCGTCAATTCCAGTCGGAACAGTGCGTAGAAGCGGTCGAAGCAGATGCTGTTCATGAACTGGGTGGCCTGTTCAGGCGTCCACACCGGACGGCGTGTGCGGGGGACGCGGGGTGGTTTCGCGTTGTCGGCGGGGTTGTCGACGAGGTGCTTCCAGGCGACGGCGTCGACGAGGGCACGGTGGATGGCGAGGTGGATGTTGCGGACGGTTTTCGGTTCCAGCCCAGCCGGTTTCGGTTTGGGGATCCGCCCTGCCTTGTAGCGACGCACAGCGGCTCGGGCTGCGTGGATGGTGACTCCGCAGGCTTGCTCGATCTGGCGGGGCGTGGGCTGCTGGCCGCGCTTGGTCGCCTTGACCCAGTGCTCGTACATGCGAATGTTGTTGTCGGGCTTGATGCGTCCGTCGGTGAGTAGTTGGGTGTAGAACTTCACCAGCATCGGCGCGGTCAGTTTCTGCAGATCGCCTGCGCCGAGTCGGGGGATGACGTAGGCGTGGATGAACGCTTGCCAGTTGTCGTAGGTGGTGGCGTCGACGACCGTCTTGATCGCGGGCAGCCATTCGTCGATGAAGAACGTGCGCACGGTGAGCTTCGAGCGTTTCACCCGCTTGTTCTGCTCGACCGCTTGGATCGCCTCACGGCAGGCCGCCCAGGCTTCCTTCTCGGTGGCGAACCCGCCCTTGGAGTCGAAGACGGGTTTGCCGTCGGGACCCTTCTCCGGGAGCCGGAACTGGTAGTACCAGGTCTTGCCGCGCTTGCGGACGTGCCCCTGCTTCATGCGGCCGCCTCCCCGAGGCCGTCGTCTTCGAGCATCGCGTGCAGTCGGGCAGTGATGACGTAGACGCGTCCGCCCATCCGTCTTGTCGGGAGCTCGCCGGATTCAGCGAGCCGATAGCCCGCCGAGCGGCTGATCCCGAGCAGCGCTGAGGCTCTAGGGACGGACAGCAGTAGCGGAAGGCCGTCCCAGTGATTGCGGTAGGTGGGGTCCGGTTCGGGATCGGGCATGGTCGCATCCTTTGGTCGGGTGCATCGTCGGCTAGGTACCGGTCCGGTACGACGGGATATGGACCCTCCGGTGCGTTCGTTGGGTCAAGCGCCTCGTGTACGGCACGGGTTCCTCGGCCTGGGCACCCTGTACTGGCAGCAAAGCACCCGAAAATCCACCTCGGTGGTGGTCACAGTTTGGGTATCGGGGTGCATGGCTGCTCGAAGTCGCCGAAGCGAATTGGCAGTCCGTGCCTCGGACTAACCACGCGTGCTGAGATCACACTGCGGGGAGATCGCCGGTATCGCGCACACGTCCGAAGCTCAGCGCATGCAGACCAATCCGGTCATGAACTGCTGTGCTCAGGTGAAGGCGCGTCTTGTAGGTGTCCCACTCGTCGCAGGTGCGCGCCATCGGCGGGGCACCATAGCTGGTTCAGTGCGCTCGCCGGCGGGTACCGCGGCCGTCCTGAACCGAGCGGTCAGCGGCAGTACAGGACGTTCTACTGCCTGGATCGCCTACCAGAAGACGTAATAGCAAGAATTCAACAGTCGAACTCAGCCATTAGGCTTTCCACCGAAGCCCACCGCTGACCGGGCACACGGTCGAAAAGCCGGTGTGTGCCTGCAGAGATGGCTATCGATGAATCCTGTTCAACATCGAGCATGCATAACAGTCCTCCATGTGCGATGGCAAGTCCGGCGAAGTAATCGCGGATCGATAGAGATGCCAGGAAGAGTCTGCTCATACGGCTTGTCACCGCCACGAAGCGAAAAGCCAGTTGACCTGGCCTAACCCGATCAGCAGTCGCGATGCTGAACCAGATGTCGCCAATGCGGTGTTGACGTCTGCCGTCCGCATTCACGACCAGCGAATCGTTCCTCGGATCGTAGGCTTGGAGATGCTCATCCTCGTCGAACAGGAGTGAAATCGTGAAGTCCCACCCCTCATCCTCCCCGGTGACATGGATCTGATTCTCAACCGTCTGGCTCGGGTACCACTGCTTCGACTTCAGCGGAACAATCACCTCGTGCCCGTCGGGAAATATCAGCGAGGTTTCTCCTGAGGGGCCCGCATCCTTTGCGACGCACAGCAACACGCTCTCAGCGATGTCCTGATTCATGTAGAGCTCGAACGTGTAGTTGAGTCCCATATCAGAACCATACGGTTACATGCTCGCTCCGTGGTTGTTCCGGGTCCAGCAGGGCCGGTCATCGGCAATATGGTGCGTTGGGTCGGCCCTAGATCGGCTCGGCCCGTTGATCTTCGCCCCGCCCGCGCTGGCCCGTTCGGTCAGCGCGAGAAGCGGCAAAGCAGGACGTTGGACGTGTCATGTCCGTGCATGGGTTCCAACGCCTGACGCCAGTGTGCGGGGCGGCACCCGCCGCTGAACTCGTCCGTCGAGTGAACGCGGACCGATCCTCGAATCACCCAGCACCCCAACGGGTCCCTGGCCAAGTGAGGGCGCCTGTCGACTCAGTCCTCTATCTCTCTCGGCGGTTCGGATCGGGGCAATTCGCCGCGTAGTAGCCGTCCTTTGCGTCGCTGCAGCTCCAGCAACGTGGCCTCCATTGCGTTCTGATCGCTGTCGGCGGCCTTCTTGAACCTCAAGATCGCCATCCTGGCATCGTCAGCGAACTCCTGCCACGCAGCGCTGAGCATGTGGGAAACCTTCGCCCTGTCGTCACTGTTGAGGAAGGTCACGGCGGCCGAGAGACCCGTCGACACCAGCGCGACGATAGCGGCGGGTATCCGCAGCTGCTCGGTGGCCAGACCAGCAGCGCCCGATACGGCGGCCAAGATGGCCGCAGGCAACCCCAGGAGAAAATAGATCCGTCGCCAACGATCGCTCGCTTTTCGCAGGTCGAACGCCCGCAAATCACCCTCGCCGACCAGCCGCATGAGCGCATCCAGCTCGGTCACCGGCGCATGGCCCATCGCATCGTCCAAGTCGGACCGCAAATGCGTCGGTCCGCTGAACACGCTCCGCTTGAAACCCTTGTAGGCAAACGGATCAGGCTCGGACCGCCACATCTCGAGCAGCTTCTCGTGCTGAGTAAGAGCTTCTCGCGCGGCAGCAATGTCCGAGGCCGTGGCGCCCTCGGGTCGCCCGGAGCCGGCATCCGCTTCTGTCATCGTCGCCCCCAGTGGAAGTGCACCCCAGCACGACGATCATCGCATTGTTCGAGCCCTGGATCACAGGGAAATGGTGACCTCCTCGCGCCGCAGGGCACGGCATTCGGCAATAATGATGCGTTCGGCCGGCGCGAGATCGGCTCGGCCAGTTGACCTTCGCCCCGCCAGTGCTGGCCGGTTAGGTCGGCGCGCCACGCGGCAGTTGAGGATGTTTGACCAGTCGGCGCGCTACGACTCTTCGGTATCGCCGACAATGATGTCGCCTGGATCGAAGTCCGACTTGTGAAGCTCCCGG